>CAITCX010000363.1 GCA_903890885.1 uncultured Dehalococcoidia bacterium | reverse complement strand
GATAAACACGTACTCCGGCCTTCGCGCCGATACCCAGATTAACCCTATCTCCAATTGAAGCCGCTGGCACTTTGTTCCCATCTAAAATAATCTCCTGTACTATTGCGCCAGTGATATTGTCCATATTCCAGATGCCGAGCCCATCGCCCACGGCCACATTTCTCTGCAGTGTTATCTCGCCATTTTCAATCACGCCCAGATAGGCGCCGCGATTCATAGGCTTGTCAGGAGAAAGCAGAGAAGTCTCACCTGTAATAAAGCCTTCGGTAAATTCACGGTTAAAAACCACTTCGATCTCTTCCATCTCTTTTTGCGGAAGTTGAAAATCACCAGCCAGGAAAGAGTCAATAGCCTTGCGATAAAGCCGCGTGGCTACAGCGACATATAGCGGCGAACGCATTCTGCCTTCGATTTTAAATGCGGTAATACCAGCCTTGATAAACTCGGGTATCCGGCGCACCAAACACAGTTCTTTGGTGCTCATAGGATATTTGCCGTTATATTTTTGGCGGCAAAGTTGAGCGCAGCATCCCCGGTTGCCGCTGCGACCGCTCACAAAACTGGAAAAAAGGCATAAACCGCTGTAGCTGAAACACAGGGCGCCGTGCACAAAAATCTCGACTTTGGCTCCAGCACTGATCATTTTTTTTATCTCAGTTAATGGCATCTCTCTGGGTAAGATAATCCGGTCGGCTCCCTTCATCAAGGCAGCAGCCGCTGTATTACCGATAGCGCCTTGCGTCGAAACGAAGACCGCCAGATCAGGGAAATTCTTTTTAATAATGTCCACAAAGCTAAGATGCTGCAAGATTACGCCGTCTATCCCAAGCGCATAGGCCTTAGACAACGTCTCAAAAAAACGCGGCAACTCATTATTTTTCACCAGGGTGTTCATTGTTAAGTAAACTCTGACACCCTGATCGTGGCATAATCTGACCGCCCGGCCTAATTCTTCAAAGGAAAAATTATGCGCGTTCACTCTGGCATTGAACTCACGGGTACCCAGGTAAACTGCGTCTGCCCCGCTAGCTACAGCCGCCTGTAAACATTCAAAATCCCCGGCAGGGGATAGCAATTCCGGCTTGAGGCTGAATGAAGTAACAGGTTTATTCAACGTCATATTTTTTCAACATTCCTTTGTACACTGACACTGTTAATGAGGACAAATAACCCGAACCACCATCTAGCCTGCGGTTCACAATTCATGTTTTTCATTATGGCTCTTAGTTTTATAACTGATATTCCTAAGATAACAGAGTTAGCAGGTTAATACAAACCTCCCCCATTTGAAATACCCTCATTTGAAACACCCTAATTGGAGCTGCGCTAAAGACCGTATTAAAGTACTATTCTTGACATGACTATTGATTGATTTAATTCAAATAACAAAGGGCTAGAATTAAAGCAGGTCTCTCCAAATAGCGGCAGCCAGGCGGGCTGTTGTCTTTGTATTGATCTTTAGAGGAGCGATTGGTATGTTTACCGCACAGGAAAAAGTGGCTAAAGAACTCTCTGAAACCGAAGCTGTCATCGAAGAATTTAAACAAAAACTGACCCGGACCCTTCTTAAGGAGAAGGACCGGTTACACGAACTCGCAGACCGGGACGCTAAAAACATTCTGGCGGGAGCCTACCAGGAAGCCGCCAAACTTGGCGAAAAGGCCAGGCAGGATGCCGAAGCAGTAACTGAACAGGCTAAAGCAAAAGCTGCCTTAGAAACAGATGCGGTGCTAGCCAAAGCCAGCTCTCAGGCTGAGCAAGTAGTAAAAATTGCTGAGGAAAAAAGCCGCAATGAAGCCCGGGAACGCACCAAAAAAGAGGTTGAATCCATACTGCGAAAAGCTAAAGAAGATGCCACCAAACAGGCAGCTAAAGTATTGCAAACAGCCCGAGAGGAAGCCGCCCAGGTCTCCAAACAAATGTTGGCAGAAACAGAAAACGAAGTTCACAAGCTTACAAGCTCGGCTAACGAATTACATGAGAAAGCCGCCGAGGAATTAACAACCGCCCAGAAAAAAACCTCCGAAGCCGTTGAACAAGCTCTAACCGCTGCTCGCCAGGCAGCTCGCGCTCAAGCCGAAAAAGAAGCGCAAGAAATTATTTCCGCTGCAAAAATCGCGGCACAGAAAGAAGGGGAGTCTTTACTGGCGGCTGCCATTACTAAATCCAAACAACTTGCTGTAATCGAAACTGATGCTATATTGGCTAAAGCGAAAAATGAAGCTGAAGAAATTGTTAGTCAGGCTAAAAACAAAGTCCGAACCCAGATTGAAGAATCCAGCCGGTTGATGCAAGAAATCCAGCAAAAAATGCACCAGGTCATGGCAGTTCCTGGTGCAGCCGATTTAAAGTTAAAAATGGAAACTCTAAACAAAACTCCGGTACCGCCTGAAACTGTAATCTCAAAAAATAATCCGGACACCGTATCTGAAAACCCTGCTCCCGCTAAAAGTACCCAAAACAAGATAGATTCTTTGTTTTCCGAAGATGAAAACCGCACCCACAGCGGGAAACTAAAAATAGACATTGCTCCTCCGGCCAGAAACGAAAACTTAGCGGCCTTAGAGCAACAATTAATGAAGAATACCAGCTTGCGTGTTATCGCTAAGGGCGGAGCCGAGGATGGCAGCGCCTGGTTGGAAATTGACATCAGCAGCCCTCTACCACTAATTGATATTTTGCGTAAAACACCTTGTGTCAAGGATGTGGTCGGAGGGAAAAACTATATAATCGTCGCTCTTAAATCCAGTTAAACCGGTTAAATAAAAGAGGTGGGTTTGAGAGCTGGCACTCCCAAACCCACCATTCACTTTTCTTCTTCTGATTCCGTTCGATCAAGCCCACCGGAGAAAACACCTATTCGGTGATTATCCTACAATTTTTACCACTGCAGCCAAAACGCGCTCAGCATTGAAGGGTTTTACTACAAAATCCCTGGCCCCGGATTTAAGTGCCTCAATAACCAGGGACTGCTGCCCCATAGCCGTAACCATAGCGATCCTGGCACTGGAATCAATCTCAATGAGTTTCTTGAGAGTCTCAATCCCATCCATGTCGGGCATGGTGATATCCATTAGAACTCCATCTGGCTTCTGTTCCTGATACTGCTTAACTGCCTCTACGCCGTTTCCAGCTTCGATCGTATCATACCCGTTATCTTTGAGTAGTTTTGTACAACGCATCCGCATGAATGCTGCATCGTCTACTACCAAAATTTTTGCCATTTAAACTTCTCCTTTTATTGCGTTTTCTTTTATAAATCAGTAATACGACCGTTGACGGCTTTAATCTCGATTTTTCCGGTTTCCACATAAAAACGGACTGATCTCCCCAGGCCCCCCCCCAGATCTTCTGCGCAAATCTTCAGCCCTTCTTTAGCCAGTGATTCTTTAACCTGCAGGATATTTTTCTGTCCGATATCCAAAATATTGTTGTTGCCGGGGATATTCAACATTCTGGCCCCGCCGGTGATTTTGATGATTAAATCTGATTGTCTAACTCCCAATCTATACATTTTTTGCAGAAGCCAGGGCACCCCGGTTTCAATATATTTGACCTTGATGCCAAGCCCTTCGGTCTCGATGCGGGAACGAGGCAGGACCATATGCGCCAGGCCTGCTACACGGGCAACTGGATCAAAAGCGCACAAGGCAATACAGGAACCCAGTCCCAGAACAGCCAAAACATCGGTTGAGTCCTTGCTAACCGCCAGTTCCGCCAGTCCGACATTTATCATATTTTGCGTTGCTACTACCATTTTTTACCTCTATCGCCTAACTATTTAGTGTGAATTACGACGGAGGGCAAAACTAAAAAGTTG
>CAITCX010000362.1 GCA_903890885.1 uncultured Dehalococcoidia bacterium | reverse complement strand
TTCTCCTGAATTGTCTTTTCCTCTTGCAGCCACTGCCCGAACTCCGCTTCCGGGTCCTTCACGCCCATCTCATCCATAGCGCGCCTACGACTGTGGATGCCGTTTTGTACGAGTATGGCTTCATTATTTACGGTCTGGATGCGGTCTGTCGGCAGCACCGGCCCCCATACCACGCGCGGCTGGAAATCGCCGGATATCTCTCCTGAAAATTTTTCGAGTAAAGAGAGAATTAAGGCATTACGTTTTTTGTAGACACTCCCCCTTATTGTTCTCTTACGTAATACCTTCTGAATAAGTGGGTAAAGTTCTATTTGCATGGCCGTACCTGATAAGTTCATGTTCGTTCCACCGAACGCTGCGCGCGGCGACTCAGAGACGTCATAGAGGGCACGGTATATCTGGTCTATGTAGTTGATATGCAGCTGGATGCCTCCACCCTGTAAGAGATCAAGGAGATAGGCTTTAGACTCCTCCGGGATATTCCACACGGCCCCGGGTGTAACCGCTATGTCTGAGGATGACTCAACATTCTCAAGAACTGCCACCGGGTTCCCGGATAGTTCCAGTATGTGTGAGACCTGGGAGAAAGCTCTGTTAAGTTCCCGCTGCGGCTCCATGATCTGCACCAGATCGGAAGTACCCCAGAACTTCTTGGGCTCCCGCAGGTTCTGGAAGATGATAAAAGGAATAAACCCGTAGGGGTTGGGTTTTGCTTCAGTCAGTGTGCCGTCTATGTAAAGCTCAAAGGTTTTCTCAGTCCACACTTCTACCAGCGTACAGGTTGTATTCGTTGGCTTGATCTTGTACTGTATCTCCATTTCCTCAGCGGATAGAGCGTACCGGGAGGCTACCCGCCAGATTCGCGAGACGTCATCCCCCATCCACCAGACGAAGATCCCCTGAATATCCGGCGCTGTCACCCGCACCTGCTTACCAGCCCCGTCCCACACCACCTTATAACAGGCATCACCTAATATGGCGCAGTCTATCTCAGTCTCGAAGTCCAGTTGCTCCAGGTGGTTGTACTCGTACACCCGCGCCAGGGCTTTCTCCACGTGTTCCGCTTTGGCCCGTGCCTCCGGGTTGTCAGTGGTGGCTTCTATGGTGAAGTTAATCCCATTCATAAGATAAGAGGTTATCTTGTCCACCACCACCCGCGCATAGTTGAAGGTCAGACGCTTCTCCCCCCAGCGCTCACGCCCCGGCCACTGTTTGCCCTGATAGAAGTCGAGGAGGTCTTTGTAGTTGCGCATCCGTTCGTAGTCTTTCTGTGCCAGTGAGTTGATGAAGCTGTTTTCCATTTTGCAACCCTCGCAAGAACATTTGTTCTATATATAATAGTAACAGGTTCTCAAGAGAGTTTTACTGACAGTTTTGTGGAAATTGGCGGGGGATACCCTGATTTAAGATTTATGATATTCAGGATTTATGAGAAATGCGGGGCGAGTTATTGATTAGTGAGATTCCAGCTCTTATACTAAGAGGCAATGCGGCTGAAATATGGAGATGACAAAATGAAGAGAGTAGTTATTGGCATCCTGAGTCTAGCCATTCTCCTGTGTATGGCAGATTGTTCCGGCAGCGGGGTTCTTAAATCACCTGTTGGTTCATACGGATTTGGCAGTACAGCCTTCAAACTTGAGCCAAACGGCTCTTTCCGGCTTGAGCATGTGGCCTCCTCAGAAGATCACCAACATTATGTCATCACAGGAACCTACACCTCAACGATTGACAGCACCGATGATGAAAATGAAATCCGCTATGGCAAGATCGACTTGACGATCACCGGCTTAACGCTGGAGGGAGTGCCTGTAAACAGTCTTGATTTTACCACCAACCACACCGGGATGGACGCATCTTCAGGGCAAAAGTTGTTGGGCTGGTGGAAGTATACTAATCTGATCACTTATTCCGGCAAGATGCGACTGGGATTCAATTTACCTTCAAAAGGGTATCGGCCTGAAGATGTGAATACCGGCAGGGATTGGCTGATTATAGGTGACCCGCAATAGAGCAGTTAAGTTCCGCTTAAAATAAACGGGTTAGTTAACCGGAGGAAGCTACAGGGAGAGACCCTGTTTTACTTAAGCACAGGCTATGATTTCGTATAATCCTTCTATCACCTGAGTCAATTCTTCTTGAGATAATTTGCCAATCAGTTTGCCCATCCGCTCAGTGGAGAGTGTTCTGATCTGACTAATCTTAGCCCATGAGAGCTTCGGTAATTCTCCAGTCTTTAATTCAAGAGTTAAGGGAAAACCGGCTTTTTGCGGTTGACTGGTAATCGCAATAACTATAACGGTTCCTGAACGTTCATTGAAGATGTCGTGACTGAGAATAAGTACAGGACGCAATCCAGACTGTTCATGACCCCGGGTGGGAGCTAAATCGGCCCAACGAATCTCACCTCTTAATATTCGGGCCATTGTTGCATGTCCTCAGTAAAGCCTTCATCCGATAGTGCTCTTTCAAATGCCGGTTCAAGTTTAGCGCTTTCTTCCCCCAAACGGGTGTGTTTCATACGTTGAAGTTTCTCGCTTACAGCTTCATAGATGGCCTGGCTGCGACTTTGAAAGACATGTTTAGCAACTAGCCTATCCAATTCGTCAATAAATCGTTCGTCTAATGTAATAGCTATTTTCCCTTTGCCCATCGCGCCCTCCTGGTATTACATTTTATCATACTAACAAATCAGCCAGCAACTGTTTTACCTGGCAGACTTACAGGGGCTCACCTAAAAAGATTTCAGTCTGTTTAACCTAAAGGTATCGTGAAGCTAAAGGTGCTGCCCTGGCCCGGTTCACTTTCCACCCAGATCTGGCCGCCGTGCCGTTCTACCACCTTCTTGCAGACTGCCAGGCCGATACCGGTACCGGGATATTCCCCTTTGCCGTGCAGGCGCTGGAAGACGACGAAGATGCGCTCATAGTAGTGGGGCTCTATGCCGATGCCGTTATCCCTCACTGAAAATTCCCAGTCATCTGCCTTAAGCCGGGCCGAGATATGCACCTGCGGCGCCTGCGCTTTTCTGAACTTGATTGCGTTGCCGATGAGGTTCTGGAACAACTGAACCATCTGTGTGCTGTCTGCCATCAAATTGGGCAGGGGATCGTGGGTAACCACCGCCTGGCTCTCCTGTATGGAAGTCTCAAGATTGAGCAAGGCCTGGCTAAGGATGATCTCGCAATCGGTGGGTGCGAAAGGTTTACCCCGGGTCCCCACGCGCGAAAAGATCAGCAGATCGGTAATCATCTTTTGCATGCGGTTGGCGCCGTCCACGGCAAAGGTCATAAACTCGATGCCATCATTATCCAGCTTGTCCCTGTAACGCCGTTCAATCAGCTGCAGGTAGCTGGAGACCATGCGCAGCGGTTCCTGCAAATCATGGGAGGCCACATAGGCAAATTCGGTCAGGTCGGCATTGGAACGGGTTAGCTTCCCGACGGTCTGTTTCAGTTCGGTTTCACTCTTTTTAAGATTATGAAAGAGCAGTTGATAAGGCTCGGCGAGTGCAATCTCGATCAGGGACTTATAGATAAGATAAAAGGCGACTATTTGTAAAAGATGGCCGATCATATTGTTGACACCATAAACATCGGTATATAGCGTAAAGAACATTTCAGAGGCAATAGAGGCCAGCATAGAGGCCACCAGAAATTTGACTACATTGCCGCTAAACTTACGGCGCTGAGCCAGCAGAAGAGAGATAGCGCCCACCAGGATAAGCGAAATAACATATTCGCTGATGACCTTGAAGGGGGTCAAGCCTACCCCATCAATATAACACTGCGGAAAAATATTCCAGGTAAAAATAGATAAAATAATTAAGGCAGTAGCCACAAAATAAACGGCAAACACCAGCTTAATATTGATTTTTCGCTGGATGAAGAGGGGGGCAATCAGTAAAGAGAGACTTTCAAGATAACGAACGGCTATCCATAACTGGGTAGCCAGATTGGAACCATAGCCTGGAAATACTCCCATACCCCTGTAAGCCAGGGTATGCACCAATTCCAGCGCCCCGATAAACAGACAGGCAATACCGATAAACAGGAAATAAGCATTGTCTGAAAAACGACGTGAGTTCCAGGCTATGGCAAAAATAGCAAAGATCACGACAACGGCAAACATCTCGGCGATGCTGTGAAACAGCAAGTAGTTGGAACGGCTGATTATGTAAAGAACCGCGATACATATCAACCCGATAAGAACCAATAAAATATTTTTGGCGATGCGGGATTTTGGCATTACCTTGTCCTCTTGGACATACCTTTAACAGGGCCTTAAACTTTTACCCCAAAGTGTAAATTTATGCTTTTTAAGAGGTAATGAAAATCATAGGGTTTGATGATGTAGTCTTTAGCCCCCAGCTTGAAGACCTGTTCCCGTTCGTCTTCAAAAAGCCAGCCGGTTACCACTATGACGGGTACTTTAGAACATTGGGCTACCTCTGCCAGCACTACCATGCCGTCCAGACCTGGCAGTCCCAGGTCCAGGATCAAGCCGTCAAAGGCCTCTTTTTTTAGCGCACCGACAACTTTTTTGCCGTTGTAGACCACGCTCAAAGCGCAGTTTGGTTGATAGATTTGCAGGCAAAGCCTGATAGTTTCAACATTATCG
>CAITCX010000361.1 GCA_903890885.1 uncultured Dehalococcoidia bacterium | reverse complement strand
TATGTAAATATAAATAAATATATCTATAGGTCATTCCTAAAATATCAACGACTAACGCAGGTATACGAAACCAGTGTAAAGTTACCATAATATTGTTCCAGGGAGTAGTCATAATTAACAGCAGACCAAAAGAAAGTGAGTCAGTGACCCGCAGTACTAAAAATCCGGCGGTGCGAGCGCCCTGCAAAGTAATTGTGACTCCGCGTGCAATATGCAATAGAGGGTCTCCCGGCGTAATAAATAAGGCCGGGACCGCAATAACAACTGCGAATATCGGGATAAAGAGTAATAACCTCTTAACAAAAAAGCCTGGCGGAATTCTGGAAAACAAGCTTAAAGACATAATTAAAACGAAAGTTATAGCTAAACTCCACAGACTATGTGCCAGGCTGACTGTAATAATAAACAGCAACGTTGTTACTAGCTTAATCCTGGGGTCCAGTTTTTGCAGTAATCCGTGCCTGCGTCCCAAGCTTTCAGTCAAAATAACAGATTCCAGAGCACCGGTGAAACTGGATATACTTTTGTAAAGAAAACCTTGTCCTTTCAACCTGTGGGCTCTCCTTTGGCAGAAAGCTCTGGTTTGTGTGAGTTCTTGTGACCTAGCCTGCGACCAAGTCCCCATACCAGGAAAGCTACCAGAAAGATACCAATAAATGCGGACAAGATATAACCTATGACCGCCCCCATTCGGGGTAAGCCGTAGTCTGGTAAAGGAGCCGGCCACCAGCCTGCCAGCTTTGCCATACCCTGGGGAATGAAACTAAAACCCAGGTCCTGGAGTTCATCCAGTCCCCATTCACCCCAGGCAGTGCCGGATGCCAGTAGACCGATTGGAGTCGCCAGTGCCACCGCTGCCAAGGCACCCCACAGCAGCCAAATATTACCCTCTCTTTTGATTGCGGAATCAGCTTTAATCAAGTTGGATTGAGTACGTTGAAGATAAGCAAAAATACCTCCCGTGACTATCGCTTCCACTGGTCCGGCAATCGCAAGGTGGCCTATAACCATGGCCGGAATTGCCATACTTAATCCGTAAGGAGCATAAAGGGGAGTGCCATCGATAGCGTGGAATAAGGCAGGCTGAATACCAAGTTCAATCCCGGTAACTAAGGAGGCAACAACTATTCCAAAATAACTTCCAACAATTGCCCCAATTAATCGTCTAGAGGAATATGCTTCTGAATTGCTGGAAATTACCTTGTAAATGAAATAACCTGTTAGAGGTAAAACGATTGCCATATTAAAGCAATTGGCAGCAAAGGTTAATAAACCGCCATCTCCAAAAAACAAGGCCTGAATTCCAAGCACTACCGATAGACCTAAAACAGCAGCCCAAGGGCCTAAAACAATCGCCAGAAGAGTGCCTCCCACTGCATGGCCGGTTGTGCCTCCCGGCAGAGGGACGTTGAACATCATCAAAACAAAGGAGAAGGCCGAGAAAAGCGCCAGCACCGGTACTGCACGGTGAGTCAGGACTTTTTGAACCCGTTTGACAGCAATATACCAGAAAGGCATTGAGACGACATACATGGCTCCACAGGTAGTCGGGCTAAGATAACCGTCGGGAATGTGCATTTGTGTCCTCCTTCATCATGCAAATCTATGCAACTGCAAATAGTTGCACTATATCGTAAAAAAAATTTAACTATTACATTTCAGGCAAGAACCGAAAATGGCCAGATGTTTAAGATCTGCCAGAAAACCGTATTTCTTTCTTAACATTTCTTTTAGATCAATGAAAGCTGTTTCGTCCAGGTCGATAATGGCCCCGCATTTGTGACAGACCAGATGATGGTGCTGACCTTTGCCTGTTGGGTGATAACTAACCCTGCCGTTGCCCAAATTAGTTTCAGTTACAAGACCCTTTTCTTTCAGCAGTTCGAGTGTCCGGTATACAGTTGATATGTTAACGTGGCGGTATTTAGATACGACTGAAGCATATATTTCTTCTGCGCTGATGTGATTACTGCTATTCTCGATAGCTTCTACAATCATACTGCGCTGCGGCGTCATACGGTAACCGGACTCAGCCAGTTGGCTCAGAAGCCCGCTATGCTCGTGGTTGTGATTCTGTTGGATATGATTGTGATCTGACATTTAGGTTCGCTTGTATATTATTTTATGTTTAGATTATAACCTGATAAAAAGCTTATTGCAATAAATTGCAAATAGTAATAATTGCAATACCTTGTTGCATTTAAGCTGCGTTTTAGTAAGGGATTATTATGGGCGGGAAGGTTCGAATTTATCACAACTGTCCAGCATAATCGTAACGGGACCGTCATTGTGGATTTCAACCAGCATATGGGTCTGAAACTTACCGGTTTTTACCGTTAAACCACTGCGGCGGCATTCTTCTACGAACAAATCGAATAACTGTTCCGCCTGGTCAGGCGGAGCGGCTTCAGTGAAGCTGGGACGCCGACCTTTGCGTGAATTGGCAAATAGAGTGAATTGGGAAATCGCCAGAATTGAACCATTCACATCTTGAACGGATAGATTAAATTTTCCCTCGCTATCAGAGAAGATACGCAACCCGGTGGTCTTTTTTGCCAGGTACTGGGCATCTTTGGCGGTATCTCCTGAAGCTACACCCACCAATACGGCAAGTCCGGGGCCGATTTTCCCCACCAATTCACATTCTACTGTGACCGAAGCTTGCGTTACTCGTTGAAGAAGCGCCTTCAATATAGGTTGATTCCTTATTAACGTTTCAGTTAACCGGGGAGCTCCTGGGGTAATCATTTACATAAAAACCGCTGCCTTTAAAAATGACCGGTGCTGGACACAATATACGTCTTGAACTGGCCTGGCAGTGTGGACAAATTGTGACTACGTCATCACTGAATCCCTGTCTTTTTTCAAACCGGGAGTTACACTCTGAACACTCATATTCGTAGATAGGCATATAAAGAATCCACCTCCTGTCAATTAATTAATTTTACAATAATCCTTTTAAGTCGGGCAAATATATATCAAAAACGATTATCGTAAGGGGAACCAAATAATAAATTGTCTGAACCAGCATATCGCATTAATTCAGCAAATAGTATTGACAGGATGATTTATAATAAATAAAATGTTAAAGGAATGTTAAATATATGGTTAATATCTTCAATCGAGACATGAGCAGACAACAGCTACTCCTTGAAATCATTTTTTTACAGCAGAAATTCGATCAAGTAATGGTCCAGCACCGATTTCAGAATTGGATGGAAATGGACCTTACGACTTTGCAGTTCAAGTGCCTATTTTTTATAGTCCAAACTGGTATCGCCACTTCCAGTAAACTATCCCAGGCACTGGGAGTTACTCCAGCCGATGTGACCGGGGTTATCGATCGTTTGATAATACAGGGATCTGTTCAGCGTCAGGAAAATCCGGATGACCGCCGCATTATTTTTCTACAGGCTACTGAGAAAGGCAAGAAAATCATCGAGACACTTTGCCGCAATACAGGCGAGCATTTCAGTCGTATGCTCGAAGGTTTGAGTGAAGAGGAACTGGATCATATATACCTGGGATTTTCCGCTATAGTTAGAACAATACATAAACGCAGGCAAATACTTCAGTAATCTTAAATTAGTCAATGATGTAGAGGAAATGAATTACCCTCCGGTAAGAACAAGGAATATTAAAATAATATGTTGAAATTGATCAAATATCTGAAACCCTTCAGGTGGCAAATAGTTATTATATTTGTGTTGCTTTTTAGTCAGGCAATGACTGATTTGAGTCTACCTGACTATATGTCGCGCATCATCAATGTGGGTGTTCAACAGAATGGTATTGAAAATTCTGCCCCGGATGTGGTACGCGCAGTCGAAATGTCAAAACTAAAAATTTTAATGAGTGATCAGGATCGGGCAGTTGTAGAGTCGGACTACCGGTTGCTTGATAAACAGGGTCTTTCCGCAGGTGACTATGCTTCTCTGGTGAAAAAATACCCGATTCTGGTTGCCGAACCGGTTTACGAGTTGAAAGCTGAAGCCAGGTTGG
>CAITCX010000360.1 GCA_903890885.1 uncultured Dehalococcoidia bacterium | reverse complement strand
TGGCGGCTTAATTAGTGGTCTGGTCAAGGGACTAAGTATGGAGCAGTGTGCAAAAATAGGTAGTACTTGCGCTTCTTTTTGTTTGGAATATTATGGAACCCAAGAATATCATTTCAGCCAGGAACTATTCAATGAGAGACTCCAAAGCTGTATAACAAAATAAAATTACATTTCCGGTACTAAAAGAGACTTATTTGTAGAGTTGGTTAATGATTCGGCTGACCTGTTCGGCTATATTCCGGGCGCTATCAATAGAAAATACCTGACCGGGCGGGAACTCCGTGACAGGTTCGAATTTGCGCTTTTGTGGCTCATAAATATCCCAGCCGCCATCTGAAACCGCGATATTTTTCAGGCGCTGGGCCAGGCGCTGGCGGGTATTAGCCTCGTCCAGGCGGCATTCGATAACGTAAAAATCAGCGCCACATGCTTGAGCCAGAACATCGGCCTTGCTGCGTTCCTCAGCCTTAATAAAAGTAGCATCCATGATGACAGAATCTCCGTCCTTAAGGAAAGTCTCAGCGTCGGCAAACATTTTCTGGTAAGTCTTTTTTGAGAACTCGGTCGAATAAATACCAGACTCCATTTGTTCGAAACGGTGCTCGGTAGGCGCGAGTCCAGCTAATTGTTTACGGATGATGTCGGAGGATAGAACTGTCAAGCCCAGTCTCTTTGCCATGACCTGAGCCAGAGTGGATTTGCCGGATCCTACCAGTCCGACTGTGATGAAAAGCCGAGGGCGGGAACAAGCGTATGAATCGGCAAGTTCAAAATAGCCACGAGCGGCCTCCAGTGTTTGCCCTTTTTCCGCCTCAGAGATATAGGGGTCCGCGAACTTAAAACAACCTACCTTGCCACGTACGTGCGCACGATATATTTTATAAAATTTTAACAGGTCCTTGATCTGGCCGTCTCCACTGGCATCTATATAAGCTTTCACAAAGATACGCGAGAGATCCGCCCGACCGTAATGGTCGAGGTCCATAGCCAGAAAAGATATTTCTGAAGCCACGTCGCAATAACGGAAGCGGTCGTTAAACTCAATACAATCGTAAATAGATATGCTGTCGGCAAAGCAGATATGCTGTGTATGTAAATCGCCGTGGCAGTCGCGAATTTTACTTTCTGCTACCCGTTGATCTAATAGTCCGCCCTGTCTTTTAATATAGTTTTCAGTGTAGTTTCTGATCCGGTCGAACTGTACTTTGGTAACTATTGTTTCCAGATAAGGTAGGGTCTGCGTAAAATTCTCATCGATATTGATCTTGATTGCCTGCATTTGGCCAAAAGAGCTGATGGTAGGATTAGTTACCGCCCGGTTATGAAAATCTGCCAGTTTTTGCGCAATTTTTTCCACCATACCGGGTTGAACGCGATTTCGCTCCAGCAGGATGTTTAACATACGCTCCTGCGGCAGATAGAGCATTTTAACCAGATAATCTACTATCTCACCTTGTCCGCCTATAGCAAAATCTGCTTTTTGGCGGGTTACCGGGACAACACCCAGATAGACTTCTGGGCAAAGCCGCCGGTTGAGTGCGACCTCTTGTTCACAGAAAAAACGACGTTTCTCCAGTGTGGTATAGTCAAGGTAATTCAAATTGACCGGTTTTTTCAGTTTGTAAACAAATTTCCCGGTCAAGAAGATGACAGACATTTGTGTCTGCATCATATCAACTCTGACAGACTTATCCGGATAAATGCTGGGGTTAAGCAAAGCCTGAACTATCTCAGGTAGTTGAGATGCCATTTGAGCGGATTATCCCTCCAGAACTGGGAAAAGTGAAAATCGCTTATTTTGTTTTGGCTGTAGCTGTTTTAACGGCCTGTGCTTTTTCTTTAGCCTTGGCTGCCTTAACGCGATGTTTTTTGTTTATTTGTCTCTGGCTATATTTCATAATATCTCCTCTATTCTTCAAGTAAAACAAACTATTTGCAACTATATGTGTATTAATCAAAATTGTATTTTAGCAGCTTAAAACAACGACCTGAGTAGTAAGTGGCAGTGTGGACTTATTGACCACAATTTTAGGCTGTGGAACCGTTTCGGTCAAGCCCATTTCCTTGATGAATTTATCTAATCCATCCAGTTCTTTAGTCAGAGCTGGGGTTTTATAATGCATCGGAATAACAATTTTGGGTTCGATGCTGCGGACCAGGGCGGCTGCTTGGCTAGCACTAATAGTAGTCCCTCCCCCGACCGGTACCAGCATAACATCGATGGTTCCAAGATCCTCGATTTGCTTGGCCGTCAAGGGATGACCGAGGTCGCCCATGTGACATATATTAACATCGTCAACTTCAATCGCATAGACGTTGTTTTTACCATGAACAAAGCCCTTTTCGTCATCATGGAATGTGGGGACGCCAATGATTAGTACACCTCCGATCTCATATTCGCCCGGACGAGAAACCAATCTGGGATCTCCCGTAACTCCCTCGATGTAATTGTGATCAGGGTGATTATGACTGACTGTTACAATACTCGCCGATGGCTGGCCCAGGGTGTAGCCCAGTGAAGGCGGGCAAGGGTCGGTGATAACCGTTGTATTTTTTCCTTTGAGTCTAAAACATGAATATCCAAACCATATAATTTCCATAATATTAATCCTAACATAGCAAGGGTAGCCGGTCAATTAAAACACTCCGCAATAACTTGACAATTGAGTGTCAAATATGCTAATTTATATCTGTTAGCAGTCGGGGAGTTGGACTGCTAACGGAGGCTGAAGTTGCTGGCTCCTCGCACGGAAACCATCCTTAAGTCAATTGTTAACTGGTATATTGACCATGCAGTGCCGGTCTCGTCACAGGTGCTTGTGCGGGATTGCGAACTGAGCGTTAGTTCTGCCACAGTGCGCAACGAAATGGCATTTTTGGAACACTATGGATATATTATCCGCCCGCATACTTCCTCTGGTAGCGTTCCTTCGGACAAGGGCTACCGTTATTTCGTTTCCTCGCAGGAAAACATTGCTTTGCCCATAACTGAACAGCGTATGATAAGTCATTTGTTTCATCAGGTGGAGGGCCGCCTGGACGAATGGTTGAGTTTGGCGACCACCGTGTTAGCAAGGTTATCTCAAAATACAGCTGTGATTACTGTACCCAAGCCGGCTGACTGCCAACTCAAACACATGGAGTTAGTGTCCATTCAGGATTCGTTGATCATGTTGCTACTGGTGCTTCGCGGCGCTCGTATTAAGCAGCAGCTTTTTCCTCTGGAAAACCCTATTTCTCAGCCAGAGTTGACCGCAATCTCAGCAAAAATGAATATGGACTATTTTGGCTTCAGCGCTTCTCAAATCCAGTCGAAAGAATTGGAATTAAACAGAGTTGAGCAGACCATCCGGGACAATCTGGTAAAAATGATGCAAACGGCCGATGAGCAAAGTGGCGGACAGTCCTATCTTGAAGGGTTGCATTTCCTTCTTAATCAACCAGAGTTTATACATAATCAGCGTATTCTTGCTTTATTGGAATTGTTGGAGCAGCGTGCCATGCTGGGGACGATCATCGCTCAGCCCCAGAAAGACACCCAGGTGCGGGTTGTGATCGGCAGCGAAAATCAAGCTGAAGTTGTACATGATTGCAGTCTCGTGATCAGTCGTTACGGTCTGCCGGATGAAGCCAGTGGTAATATAATGGTTGTAGGGCCAACTCGCATGGCCTATCCTCGGATAATCTCGGCAGTAAGTTATATATCTATTTTGTTGAGCGGGTTGGTAGCTGAACTTTACGGTATTAATCCTCCCGCCTCTGAAAATCCCAGAACTTCAAATTAAGGAGAGCATTGTGGCAGAGGAGTTGGAAAAAGAAATTCAGGTGGAAAATGTTTCCTGCGAAAATATTGAGGATTTGAAAAAAGCTTTGGCGGAAGAGAAAGCTAAAGCTGAGAACAATCTCATCGGTTGGCAGAGAGCACAAGCAGATTTCGTCAATTATAAACGTTTTGTGGAGCAAGATAAGACTGAGTCTCTCAAATTTGCAAATGCTCACCTGCTGGTTAATATATTACCGGTGCTGGATGATTTAGAGCGCGCCCTGGCTTCTATACCTCCCAAAGAAGCACACCATAAGTCGGC
>CAITCX010000359.1 GCA_903890885.1 uncultured Dehalococcoidia bacterium | reverse complement strand
TCATAGATTGGGAAGCCTTAGTTAGGTTTAATTCCGCGGAAGCATCTTCCAATACAGGTAATAGATGAATTTAGGAAATGTTGTGTCTGGCACTCCAGCTTTAGCGGATTATCTAAAAATACAAATTATCCATTTTGATCCGCATAACCAGTAGTAATTACTTCATTTTCGAAATAATGTGAACTTATAGTGGGTCTGACTTATCTGTCCGATATCTGTTGCCTTGTAAGTTTGCCCGTTCCGAAATGTCCACCCTATCCTTGCTTAGGCCTTTTTCTTACTAAAACCAAACAGGTAGACTATCGGCAAAACCACTACCTTATTAAATATAACAATACAAATAAAACAGGCTAGATGACTGTTCCTGTCTGCCAGCCGTAAAGCTAATCAACACCTTTCTTCTGGCTTCTTTTCAGGCCGCCGCCTAAGGATTCTCGTTCGATGACGATTTGTCTGGCCAGCAGCATTTTCACCAGACTTTGATAAGGCACATCCTTCTTATTGGCCAGGGTTTTAAGTTCAATCAGTAAATCTTCCGGGAGGCGGATAGAAACAGATTTAGTGGAAGGTTTCAGGTTAGGGAATGAGCCTTTTTGGGGTTTTAGTACATCAAAATAATCCAGAGGCGAATGGGTCGCCCAAAATTCTCGTTCCTGGTCCTCATTTTGAAATTCAGGGATTTTCATTTTAATATTCTTCATAATATTCCCTCTCTTTATGGTTCATGTCTCTTGCCGAGATAACTCTGAGCAAGTTGTTTCTTTTGGTAAATATTATTACCAGAAGTCGACCTGAGTCCGTCTGACCTAATGCCGCCCAGCGCTTTTCAACTAATGAGTGTCCTGGATCATCTAGAACTAACAGAGGTTGATTAAAAAATACTTGCTCACACTCCCAATTCCAAACCTGGTGTTTTATGAAGTTTTTATTGTTATTACCTTCATCCCATTGAAACCCTTCAAAGCTATGAAAGACACTTTCCATAATTCACAATTGTATATTACAGCAATATACATGTCAACATATTTTCGCAACTTTTTTATTGTTGCCTTTTTGGTTTGACCTGTCCGAAATGTCCACCCTGTCCTTGTTTAGGCTTTTTTCTTACTAAAACCAAAGATATAGACTATCGGCAAAATTCCGATCGTATTAAATATAACAATACAAATATACCAGGCCAGATGACTGTTCCGGGCTGCTCTCCATAAGGCAAACCCTTTCCAGATTCCTTCCCAAACTGCCAGGATCGGGATAACCCACGCGAAAGCCATAAACCACTGCGGAAATACTTGATCCATACACCCTCCTTTTAAGCAAAACCTATAATATTGATATATTATACTCTTAAAATATTAACGTCGGTTGGGTTGATGCACACTGTCCGTTCTCCTGGTTGACCGGATAAAAACGACATTCTATAATAACGATGATAATAGTAATAGGAGTATGTTGATGGATTTCGTTCTGCGCGGGCGCGAATATCAGATAGATAAAATCAGTATTATAAAGGCAGTTTCGGGCGCTTATCCTAAAGGCACCGACCGGCGCAGCAAATACTGTGTAGAGATCGCCGGAAAACATTACCCTATTAAACAACCTGTCCACCTGGTAACCGGTCTGCCTTACATCGCCTTTACCGCTATGGATGCTTACCGTATCCTGGAAAAAGCCGGCTTCGCCATTCACAATATTGAAGACCATAAGGAAAAACAGCCCGACAAAGTGAAAGAAAGGAATACGCTTAAATTCGCCGTCGTCCTGGCAAATGACGAAGACGGTTATTTCATCGCCAGTTGTCCGGCCTTGCCCGGCTGCCACTCTCAGGGGCATACTAAGGAAGAAGCCGTCGCTAATGTTTCAGAAGCGATCCGGGGTTACATCGCCAGCTTGCGCAAACACGGAGAACCTGTGCCGTGTATCACCGAAGTGCAAGAAGTGGAGGTAACTGCCTGATGCCCCATCTTCCGGTAGTATCAGGAGATGAGGTTGTGAAAGCCCTGCGCAAGATCGGTTATGTCTGGGACCATACAGAAGGCAGTCATATGATTTTATACCATACTTCCAGAATAAGACTCACCGTACCGAGACACAAAGAGGTGAGCCGCGGCCTATTGAGAGCTATAATCAGGGACGCATCTCTAACACCGGATCAGTTCACCAAATTGCTTAAAGATTAAATTTTAAGCGGCGGGTTAATATTATGTTAAATATATCGTTTCGTGCTATACTGACAGATACCATCAGCGAAAAGGAGGCAATCATGAAGAGAGAATATAGTGCCAAAGAACTTTTAGTTAGGGCTAAAACTCAAGCTAAAAAGCGGGCTAACAAACGGGTTAAAAGCCAGGCAAAAAGACTGGAGAAAAGGCTGGCCAAGACTCAGGCTAACTAGTTGGTTAGAATTCCCGGGCCCCTCCAAAAAGGTCTCGGGAATTCTTTTTTCTCCCTTCACGGATGTTTAGTAATCGCCAGGATAGTGATCTGGTTTTTAGAAGGTCCGTAATACCAGAAAACACGGTAAGCAGCAGGAGTGTTTTGTTCAGCATATGCCTCAAAGACCTTTTCGCCTTTCGGTCCTTTGAGACTGGTATATTCATGAGTTTGCAGGCTGTTATGGTGCGGATCGTTGGACAGAAGTCCTATGGTTTTCTTGACTGCTTTGTAACGTTTCTTTAAAGATAGGTCTGATTTTAACCGTTTAAATTCAACCTGGCTGCGATAAGTCCAAAACAACTCAAACAACGGCTGAGCCTAAAGATCTTCCAGGTTTATTTTGGTTATTTTTCCTTCCGCTGCTTCCTTAATTCCAGTTGCTATGGCTTCACGAGCTTCGGTGTCCTTGAATAGCCAAACCTCAGATGCCGGTATAGTAATCTGGGGATCAAGTATTATCTGTCCTATATCATTGCAGTAAATATGATACGTTACACCTTCAGCGATAGTTACCCTTGACAGGACAACCCTTTTCTTAGTATCAGGTTTAACGTTATTGGCTATTTTGCGGAATTTATCATTTTTCAATATTTTACTTACCATGATTATATTAATATCATAAGTGGGACGACTATTCAAGTGGGATATTCCCACTACTTCATTCCCACAAATTCAATTTGACAAACTTCCGTAACGAACTCTATAATAAAATATATAGTTAAAAGCTGAGAAAGAGACGAGTAGGTCTTTAGCGAAGCTCAGAGAGCCGGGTTTGGTGTGAGCCGGCGCTAGCGCAGAGACTGAATGGACTCCAGAGCTGTCCGCCGAAAGGGTAACCCACTAGGCCGGGCCGGAGAGAGCACCGTTAGCGAAGCTCAGGGTATAACCCCGATCATACCGGGACGTACCTGATAGAGATACTCGATCCATTTCCATTTTTTATATCTGTTGGATCGTTTAATTAGGGTGGTACCGCGAAGATTAATCCCTCGCCCCTATCGGGCGAGGGATTTTTTATTTTCGTTAAGGAGCACAAAATGTACCACCCTGATTTAGAAGAAGCGAGATTACGCCGCAATGAAGGCAACCTGATGCCGGTCTACCGGGAGATCGTGGCTGATCTGGAAACACCGGTTTCGGCCTTTCTCAAGATCAACCGCGGCGGTCCCTCGTTCCTGCTGGAAAGCGTGGAAGGCGGACAGAGATTGGCCCGCTACAGCTTCATAGGCACTGAGCCTTACAAAACCCTCAAAGTTCAACTAGCCGATAACCTCAATCCTTTAGCGGATATTCAAAAGGAACTGGCGCATTTCAAGGTGGTTCCCGTCGAAGGACTGCCCCGCTTTTACGGCGGCGCAGTGGGCTATCTCAGCTACGAGACTGCCGCCCATTTCGAGAAGCTGCCTGCTCCCTCTGCCGATCCCCTGAACCTGCCGGAGGCTTTTTTTATGTTGTCAGATACGTTGCTGGTCTTTGATCATGTTACCCACAGCATCAAGGTACTGAGCCATGTGCGCCTGGACGGCAATTTAGAAAAAGCATATGCCGAAGCTACCCGCAAAATAGACGAAATGGTGGACCGCCTCCATCAACCCCTGCCAATTTCTGAAAAACCTCAGGCGGTTAAAACGGCAGCCGCTTATTCCTCCAATTTCACAAAAGACGGCTTCCAGGAGGCCGTCAGAAAAATCAAACAATACATCAGCGCAGGTGAGGCCATCCAGGTTGTGCTCTCACAGCGTTTGTCCAAGCCGACCAACCTTAACTCCTTTGAGGTTTACCGCTCACTGCGCACGGTCAACCCCTCACCCTACATGTTCTACCTGGATTTTCAGGATTTTCAGATCGTGGGAGCTTCGCCGGAGATACTGGTCAGGGTGGAAGGAGACAACGTGATGACCCGTCCACTGGCGGGTACCCGCTCGCGCGGCAAGACCGAAGAGGAAGACCTGCGCCTGCAAAAAGAACTGCAGAGTGACGAAAAGGAGCGGGCGGAACACATCATGCTGGTAGACCTGGGCCGCAACGACATAGGACGTGTCAGCCAACCCGGCAGCGTCAAGATCAGCGAGTTGATGGATGTAGAGCGTTATTCACACGTCATGCACATGGTCACCCACGTACAGGGCAAGCTGCGCGGTGATCTAACGGCCTTCGATGCCTTGCAGGCCTGTTTCCCGGCGGGTACTGTCTCAGGCGCACCCAAAATCAGGGCTATGGAAATCATTGCCCAATTCGAACCGGAGAAACGCGGGCCATATGCCGGTGCCTGCGGCTATTTTTCCTTCTCCGGCAACATGGATATGGCCATCGCCATCCGCACCATCGTCATGACCAAAGGCACTGCTTATGTTCAGGCAGGCTGCGGAATTGTACATGACAGTGTGCCTGAGAAAGAATACGAAGAAACTTTAAACAAAGCCAGGGCCTTGATGAAAGCCATCGAACAGGCTGAGAAACAGCAGGGAGGAAAATAATGCTACTTATAATCGATAACTATGACAGCTTTACCTACAATCTCTACCAGTATTTTTGCGAACTGGGACAGGCTGTAAAAGTCATTCGCAACGATAAGACCACCTTGCCTGAGATTGAGAAAATGGCGCCGGAGCGCATCGTGATCTCACCGGGGCCTTCCACTCCGCTGCAAGCCGGCATTTCCAATGACGTAATCCGCCATTTCGGCCCCCGCCTGCCCATACTGGGTGTCTGTTTAGGCCACGAGTGCATCGGCCACAGCTACGGCGGATTGATCTGCCAGGCCCAACAAATCATGCACGGCAAGGCTTCTTTGATTCACCACGGCCATAAGGGAGCTTTTAAAGGCTTGCCTGATCCTCTTTCCGTGATACGCTATCATTCCCTGGTGATAAAGAAAGAAGGGCTGCCGGAGTGTTTAGAGATCACAGCCTGGACAGACGACGGCACCATTATGGGCATCAAACACCGGGAGCATCCGGTAGAGGGAGTTCAATTTCATCCCGAATCTTTCATGACCCAGGGCGGGAAAGAACTGCTAAATAATTTCCTGCTCGGGAGCAGATAAAATGATTAAAGAAGCCATTGGAAGACTGGTGAAAAAACAGGATTTGATCAGAGAAGAAGCTGCCAGCGTGATGACGGAGATCATGGAGGGACTGGCCAGCGCAGCTCAACTGGGAGCCTTTTTAACTGCCCTGAGCATGAAGGGTGAGACGGGAGATGAAATTGCCGGCCTGGCGGAGGTGATGCGTGCCAAAGCCTTAAGAGTAATCACCGATGGCCCGGCGCTGGATATCGTGGGGACAGGAGGCGACGGCCTCAATACCTTTAATATCTCGACTGCTGCTTCACTGGTAGTGGCCAGTGCCGGCGTCAAAATCGCCAAACACGGCAACCGGGCAGCTACCGGCAAGTGCGGCAGCGCCGATGTACTTGAAGCGCTGGGGGTCAAGATCGACCTCACCCCTGAACAGGTGGCCGTCTGCATAAAGCAAACGGGGATAGGATTTATGTTTGCGCCCAATTTTCATCCGGCCATGAAATATGCCGCCGGACCCAGGCGCGAAACAGGCATCCGCACGGTATTTAACATTCTGGGGCCGTTAACCAACCCGGCCCGCGTTGAATACCAGGTGCTGGGGGTTCCAGGCCTGGAACTGGCTGAAAAGATGACGGCCGCTTTGATTCAATTGGGAATGCGGCATGCCATCGTGGTGTACGGACTGAATGGGATAGATGAGGTTTCAGTAACGGGGACAACAGTATATTATGAAATCAAAACCCAGCAGGTCAACAAGGGTGAAATTACACCCGAAAGGCTGGGGATGAAGAGATGGCCGATTGAGTCTATACAGGGCGGCACGCCAGAGGAAAACGCTGAGTTGATCAGACGGGTCTTTCAGGGAACCAAAGGCCCGCACAGAGATGCCGTAATTTTGAACGCCGCCTGCGGTTTGTTAGCTGCGGAGAAGGTCGCTTCCTGGGAAGACGGAGCAACCATGGCCGGGGAAGCTATTGATTCAGGAAAGGCCAGCCAAAAATTACAACAGATGGTGGAATACACGCGGAATCTTATCGTTGGAGTCAGATAATGCTCGAGGAAATAGTTGAAAATACGAGCCTGGAATTGGAAACCAGAAAACGCCGCTTGCCAATAGGGATTTTGCGACTGATGGCTGAGGCCCGGCCACAACCCAAGAATTTAGTCGATGCCCTTAGAGGCGATCGTATACAAGTGATAGCCGAGGTAAAAAAAGCCTCACCATCCCGCGGCGTCATCCGCGCGGACTTCGCTCCTGTTGCTATCGCTCAATTGTATGCTGTTAACGGGGCTGCGGCTATTTCAATATTAACAGACAGTAAGTATTTTCAGGGAAGTTTAGACTACCTGACTCAAATCAATGCCTCTCTGGGCCCGAACCGGCCGCCTTTGCTCAGAAAAGATTTTATTCTCGATTCCTACCAGGTTTATGAATCAAAGGCCTTCGGCGCGGATGCCCTGCTGTTGATCGCCGCCATTCTTACGACCGAAAAACTCAAAGAGTTATTGGAGTTAGCGCATACTCTCCAAATCCAGTGCCTGGTGGAAACACACAACGAGGCAGATGTGAAAAAAGCCGTCGAAAGCGGAGCGCAGATAATCGGCATAAATAATCGCGACCTTAAAACTTTCGAGGTCGATCTGGAAACCACTGCCAGGCTGCGCCACTTGATCCCGGATGACAGAATCGTGATCAGTGAAAGCGGTATTAAAACCCGCAGCGATATGGAAAAGCTGCAAAGTCTCAGGGTGAATGCTGCCCTGGTGGGTGAAAGTCTGATGGCCTCAACCGATATAGCGGCAGCCGTGCGGGAACTAATATGACGATAATTAAAATCTGCGGAATTATGGAGATCGAACACGCGCTGGCGGCTTCACAGGCTGGAGCGGACTACCTGGGACTGGTTTTCGCGGCCAGCCGCCGAAGGATCATACCGGTCAAGGCCATGGAGATTATCAACGCAGTGCGCCAATTAGCCAGGCCGCCGCTAATTGTGGGAGTGTTCGTTAATGCGCCAGTTACGGACGTCAATTTTATAGCTGAGAGCTGTAATCTCGATCTGGTGCAGCTCAGCGGAGATGAAAGCTGGGACTACTGCCAGGACATTAAAAAGCCGGTAATCAAAGCTATTCATATCACCACCGCCAGCACAGTTGACTCTGTGGTACAGACTATTAAAAAGGGCTACAACGCTTTGACGCCGGGTAAGTTGACTTTCCTTCTGGACACCAGCAGTAAGTCCGCATACGGCGGCACGGGCTTAACTTTCGATCCCCGAATCGCAAAAGGAGTAGCTTCCAAGTATCGCGTCCTGATTGCCGGCGGACTGACACCGGAAAACGTCGGAGAGCTTATAAGAGAGGTCAAACCGTGGGGAGTCGATGTTTCCTCAGGGGTTGAGACTGAGGGCAAGAAGGACATTCGCAAGATCAAATATTTTATACAAACAGTCAGGGATGCCTAGTTAAGGTTTTGAGCTTTGAGATAAGAATTTATATATACATTTCTGGAGGTTAGCGATGTTAGTTATAATGAAAAACGATGCCAGCCAGGAGCAGGTAAAAGCTGTAATCCATCAGATTGAAAAGCTGGGATACAGAGGTATTCCTATTCCCGGCCTTCAACGCACCGCGGTGTGTATCGTGGGAAACCAGGGTTATATAGACGATTCTCAAATAATGCCGCTGGATGGCGTTAAAGAGACTATAAGAGTCACTAAACCCTATAAGCTGGTAAGCCGGGAAACCCATCCGCAGCCTTCCACTATAACAATCGGAGAAGTAACCATAGGAGGGAAAACTCCGGTGATAATGGCCGGGCCCTGCGCCGTGGAAAATGAGGAGCAGGCTTTAACCATAGCCCGCCTGGTCAAACAGCAGGGGGCGCAAGTTTACCGCGGCGGCGCCTATAAACCCCGTACCTCCCCCTACAGCTTCCAGGGACTGGGCGAAGAAGGTTTGAAAATCCTGGCCAGAGTGCGAGAAGAAACCGGGTTGCTGATCGTAACCGAGGCCACCGACTTCGACAATATCGAACTGGTGGAACAGTATGCAGATATCATCCAGATAGGCGCCCGTAACATGCAAAACTATGCGCTGTTAAAACGGGCCGGGCACACCCGCAAACCGATCTTGCTCAAGCGCGGTCTGGCTGCCACTATCGAAGAACTTTTAATGTCCGCTGAATACAT
>CAITCX010000358.1 GCA_903890885.1 uncultured Dehalococcoidia bacterium | reverse complement strand
GGGATATTGAGGCATTGATTGAAGGACTGAAGGACGGCACCATCGATGCCATCGCCACCGACCATGCCCCTCATACATCGCTTGAAAAACTCTGTGAGTTCGCCTACGCACCCTTCGGCATAAGTATGCTGGAGACGGCTTTCGGCATGTTAATGGGACTGTTCCAGACCGGTAAGATAGATCTTAATTTGCTGATCTCCAAAATGACCTGGGAACCGGCTAATATCTTAGGGGATAAATTTGGGAAGCTGGGCAGGTTGGTAGTAGGGAATCCGGCCGATATTGTACTCATTGATCCGGAAAAGGAATGGATAGTTGATCCTGCCTCGTTCGCCTCCAAGGGCCAGAATACTCCCCTGGGTGGAGCCAAATTGAAAGGCAAAGTAGTTACTACTATCTTTCAAGGGAAGGTAGTTTTTCGGGAATAAGTAAGGCGCTGGACGTTGGGCGTTTTGAGTAACATATTTCAAGTTATGAGTTTAAACGACGAAAGGTTGGCAAAGATATGACAAAACGGGCAATACTGGCCCTGCAGGACGGCACAATATACGAGGGTTATTCCTTCGGATCAGATATAGATAGCTACGGTGAGGTGGTTTTTAACACCAGTATGATCGGCTACCAGGAAATCCTGACCGATCCTTCTTACGCTGGGCAAATTGTGCTTCCCACTTATCCGCTCATTGGAAATTACGGGATCAACGGTCTGGATACCGAATCACGCAAAATTCAGGTCAGGGCATTCATTGTCAGGGAAGAATGCCTCAAACCCAGTCATTATCTCAGCGATAAAACATTACATCAGTACCTGCAGGAAAACAACATACCCGGCATCTGCGGTATAGACACCCGCGCCATCACCCGCAAACTGCGCAGTGCCGGTGTAATGATGGGCTACTTAACCACTACTCGCACGCCCTCTCAGGCTCTGGAAGAACTGAACAGGCTGCCGGATTACGGGGCTACTGATTATGTAAAGGGTATCACAACACCCCTTACCTATCAGTGGGGCCTGCCCTGCGACTCCTGTTATTATCAAAAAGCCTGCTTAAAACGGGGCAAGAACGTGCCTTACCTGTGCGGAATCAAATCGCGGCGCGTAAAAACTCCCAAATATAAAATCGCGGCTTTTGATTGCGGACTCAAATATAATATACTGAGGCAGCTTAGTTTACGAGGCTGCTCGATCACTGTAGTGCCCTGCACTACTACCGCTAAAGAAGTTTTAGCTATGCAGCCAGATGGCATCCTGCTTTCTCCCGGTCCAGGCAATCCCAAACTATTAAATTATGCCATAGATACTGTACGAGGTCTGGCCGGGAAGAAACCCATTATGGGTATCTGCCTGGGCAACCAGTTAATTGCTCACGCTTTCGGCGGCACTACCTTTAAACTCAAGTTCGGTCACCGGGGCGGCAACCACCCGGTTAAAGACCTGGCCTCCGGACGGACCTATATTACGGCCCAAAACCACGGCTACGCGGTAGATACCGACTGCCTGCCCAAGGAACTGGAGATCACACATATCAATCTAAATGATAATACCGTAGAAGGGCTGCGCCATAAATATTTGCCAATTTTCTCTATCCAGTATCACTCCGAGGATTCCCCTGGCCCCTGGGACAGCCGCTACCTTTTCGACCAGTTTGTGAATACAGTTAAGAGCAGTAAAAAATAAACTGCAATTATTGCGCTTAAAACTTGAATTGTTGTTAGGAGTAAACCTTGGCTGATAAACCGAAAAAAGTACTGATTATAGGCTCAGGGCCCATCATTATCGGACAGGCGGCGGAGTTTGATTACGCCGGCACGCAGGCTTGTAAAGCCATGCGAGAAGAAGGCGTCATATCCGTTCTGGTCAATTCCAACCCTGCCACCATTATGACCGATGAAGATATCGCCGATATCGTCTACATTGAACCGCTAACTTTGGACTCCATTACCCGGATCATAGAAAAAGAGCGTCCGGACGGCCTGCTGCCCACCCTCGGCGGGCAGACCGGTTTGAATTTGGCCGTTGAACTGGCTGATGCCGGAATTCTGGAGAAATATAACATCCGTTGCCTGGGCACACCAATTCAGACCATTCGCAAAGCCTCAGAACGCGATCTGTTTAAAAACTTGTTGGAAAGCATAGGTGAACCTGTCCTGGAGAGCGCCATAGCCAACTCGATGGACGAAGCTAAGGTTGTGGCTGAAAGCATCGGTCTTCCTCTCATCATCCGCCCCTCTTACACGCTGGGCGGCACGGGCGGAGGCATCGCCAATACCTGGGATGAAATGGAGGAAATCTGCAAGCGGGGTATTGCCGCCAGCCCGATCCACCAGGTATTGCTGGAAAAATCGGTAGCAGGTTGGAAAGAACTGGAATACGAAGTCATGCGGGATGCCGCTGACAACTGCATCACCGTCTGCAATATGGAAAACCTGGATCCGATGGGCGTGCACACCGGAGACAGCATCGTAGTGGCGCCCAGCCAAACTCTCACCAATAAAGAATACCAGATGCTGCGCTCATCTAGCCTTAATATTATCCGTTCTCTGGGCATCGAGGGAGGCTGCAATGTGCAGTTTTCCCTTCATCCTAATCCGCCCAACCGGGATGGTCTGACACCCTACTACGTCATAGAGGTCAATCCCCGCGTCAGCCGCAGCTCCGCTCTGGCCAGTAAAGCTACAGGTTACCCGATAGCCCGGGTAGCTGGCAAGATCGCTGTTGGCAAACGCCTGGATGAGATTCCTAACCAGGTCACCGGCAAGACCATCGCAGCTTTCGAACCGGCCCTGGACTACATCGTAGTAAAAATTCCGCGCTGGCCTTTTGACAAATTCGCCTCTGGAGACCGCATGATTGGCACCCAGATGAAAGCCACCGGCGAAGTTATGGCAATCGACCGGACTTTCGAAGCGGCTTTACAGAAAGCCGTGCGCTCTCTGGAATTCGGTAAACGCTCCCTGCTGTGGGAAGAGCCTAAGTGGGAGATGACTAAAGATATTTCTTCTTTCCCGCTTTACCCTAACGATCTGCGCTTGTGGGCGGTCATGGCAGCTCTGCGCCGCGGCATTGAGCCTCAGGCCATCGTTAAGAAGACACAGTTTGACATGTGGTTTATGCATAAATTTATTAACATCATCGAAATGGAAAAGAGATTGCTCTCTAAAGATCTCACCCCCGAATTGATGCGGGAAGCCAAACGCCTGGGTTTCTCGGATAGCCAGATCGCTACCTTGGCTGACCGCCTGCCCGAACAGGTCAGAGAACTGCGCCTTGGATGGAACATCCGTCCAGTGTATAAAATGGTGGATACCTGCGCGGCCGAATTTGATGCTGAGACGCCCTATTTTTACAGCACCTATGAGCAGGAAAATGAGGCTGAACCCCTGCCTGGTAAAAAGGCCGTGGTGATCGGCTCCGGCCCTATCCGTATCGGACAGGGCATAGAATTCGATTACTGCAGCGTCCATTCCTCATGGGCTTTGCGGCGCTCCGGTTATCACAGCATCATGATTAACTCAAATCCTGAGACCGTCTCCACCGATTTTGACACTTCCAGCCGGTTGTATTTTGAAGCACTGGATGAAGAAAGCATACGGGACATACTGGAAAATGAAAACGGGACTGATGACCAATATCGTACACCTTCTATCGTGCAATTCGGCGGACAAACAGCCATCAACCTGGCTAATCCTCTCACCCAGGCTGGAATGCAGATACTGGGCACAAGTTCAGCGGATATAGACCTCTCCGAAAACCGCCGGCTCTTTGAGGAAGTTCTGAGCAAGATGGGCATTCCCCAGCCACCCGGTTCCGGGGTATCCAATGTCGATGACGCGCTTAACGTGGCAGAATTGATCGGTTACCCTGTGATGGTGCGTCCCAGCTATGTCCTGGGCGGACGTGCTATGGAAATTGTTCATAACGCCAGCGAACTGGTGCGCTATATGTCACTAGCCATTGAACTGGATACCAAACACCCGGTATTGATCGATAAATATCTGGAAGGCAAGGAGTGCGAGGTAGATGCAATCTGCGACGGCACAGACGTTCTGATACCAGGTGTAATGGAACACATTGAACGCGCTGGAGTACACAGTGGAGACGCCATGGCGGTTTACCCGGAGATCG
>CAITCX010000357.1 GCA_903890885.1 uncultured Dehalococcoidia bacterium | reverse complement strand
GTCATCGCGGCGGGGGGTATTTCATCTCTGGAACATTTACGGGAATTGAAACATTTAGGCGTTGAGGGCGCTATCATCGGTAAAGCCCTCTACACCGGCGATATCGACCTCAGGCAGGCCGTGGCTATTTCCAACGAGTAGTTGAGTTTACTGTTACTTGTTAATACACTGAACAAGAAAAAAATCCCCATTACTTGCCATAATAAAAGCATCACCTTGTTAAGCTTTTCTTCTGTTTAAACGTCTGGAGGTGGCAGTTCAATGTCAGGTCAGCCAGACCCAAAAGAAAAACTCCCGATTCAGAGATTTTTCCCCTTTGCCCGCAGCCTGTACGGGGAAGACTTGCTGGAAGATTTTCTGGTGTCGGCGGTGTCTGCTGTTCTTCTCATCCGCCTCTATCTCTCTCTAACGGGTTACCCCCAGCTGGGTGGTGGCGGTCTACATGTCGCTCATATGCTCTGGGGCGGTTTGTTAATGCTCGTAGCTATTATTTTGTCCTTGGGCTTTATTAGCCGCCCTGCTCACGAATGGGCAGCTGTTCTGGGTGGTTTTGGCTTTGGCGCTTTTATTGATGAACTGGGGAAATTCTTGACTAATGATAATAACTACTTCTTCCAGCCTGCCATTGCTATTATTTATGTCTTGTTCGTATTGCTTTACCTGGTTATCCAGGCCGTTTTTAACCGTTCCCCCTTAACCCGGCCTGAAAGACTGGCTAATGCTTTCGAGTTAATGCAGCAGGGCAGTCTCAACGGATTAAGTGGCGAAGAAGAGAAAGCTATGTTGAGGATGCTTGAGCACTCAGATCAAGGCGATCCGCTGGTCAATCATCTCCGTGAAATGCTCCTCCATATCAGAGTCGTGCCCTCACGCCGCCCGCACCTGATTGATCGTTTTAAAACCCGCCTCGATGTGTTGTATCAAACTGTCATCAACCGCTGGTGGTTTGCAGCAGCGGTGGTTGCATTTTTTACTTTTACTGCTGTCACTGGTTTTTCTGCGGCGTTGGGTGCTATCGAAAGGACCTGGTCCGTTGTTCTGGCAATTTCGGCTTTGGCCATTGTCCTACTGGGCCTGTTGCAGGCCTGGAAAGGCCGCCAGCCTAATCTGCAAATCCCGCTTGCCGGCGGTATCATTTTGATTGCTTTACTGGTTATCTGGGTTACAGTTGCCAACCGGCAGAAGTTCGACTTTCCCTTTGCCGATTGGTCCCTCTTCGTCTGCTCCAGCCTTTCGGCGCTGTTGATCGTTACCGGCATCGTTCTTATGGGCTGGTCGCGTCTGTCTGCTTATCAAATGTTCCACCGGGCTATCCTGGTTTCTTTACTTCTAACCTCGGTTTTCGCCTTCTACTCTTATCAATTTTTTGCCCTGATCGGAGTTTTCCTGAATACTCTGATCCTCTTTGTTCTGCGCTTTATGATCAATCGCGAAAAAACCAGTAGCTGATATTTTTGACTTGATATGTTTATGCTCTGTCGAACTGCTTAATCACCCAGTAATTGAAAGAGGATGGAATTGGAAACCAGGGCATATTCCGCTGCCAGCCGAAAACGCCCGCCTTCATGTTTTATATAGCCTTTTTGGGTTAGTCGGTCTAATTTATCCGACAATGCTTTTATATTAACAGTCCCGAATTTTTCACTTAGAGCAACCATATCCAACCCCTCATTCAATAGACGCAAGCGGGTTATAACTTCTTCCGCTGCTTTATCCGGGGCTGCCAGTTCTTCTACTTCTTCTAGCTGACCGGTGGGATTGATTATATATGCCTCCAGATCAGAATGGTTCTTAAAACGTTTGCCCTTCAAATGAGACGCTGCTGCAGGGCCTAGTCCCAGGTATTCTCCTCCGCGCCAGTAATTAAGGTTGTGCTCGCATTCGTAACCCGGTCGCGCAAAATTGGAGATTTCGTAATGTAAGAAACCCGCCTCCGCCAGCAATTTAATAACCATTTCAAATAGATTGGCTTGTGCGTCCTCTCCAGGTAAGTCCGCTGGTAGATTGGAGGCCAGGGGAGTATGAGGTTCAACAGACAGGCAATAGACCGAGATATGCTGCAGGCTTAGATTTAATAATCTGGATAGCGTGTTTTGTAGAGATGACCAGTTCTGCCCGGGTAGGCCCAATATCACATCGGCGGAGATTTTCTTAAAGCCGGCCTTGGAAGCCTTTTCCAGTGCTTGCAAGGCCTGTTCGGCATTGTGTATACGCCCTACCCGCTCCAGTTCGCAGTCTGCCAGCGACTGTACCCCTATAGAGATACGGTTCAAACCTGCTGATAAAGCCGATTCAAGCAGAACAGGGGTTAAGGACTCGGGGTTAGCTTCGAAAGTAGCTTCTGTTATATGAGATAAATCGAAAATTGAGCTTAATTCGCTGAGTAATATCTTTACCCCGCGGGCCTGAAGCAGGCTGGGCGTTCCGCCCCCCAGGTAAAGCGTCTGAAAGGCCGTTCCGGAGTATTTTTCAGCTTCAATGCTGAGCGCTTGCAAATAGGCGTCTAGCCTTTCCAGTCGACCGGAGAGAGAATAAAAATCGCAATAATCACACTTACGAACACAGAAAGGTATGTGAACGTAAAGTCCCGGCTCTATTCCTCGTCTTCCATCTTGAGCAGAAGCAGGAAGGCCTCCTGTGGCACTTCGACCGATCCCACCATCTTCATGCGTTTCTTGCCCTCTTTTTGCTTTTCCAGCAGCTTTCGTTTACGCGATATATCGCCGCCGTAGCATTTGGCAATCACGTCTTTTCTGATCGGCGCAATATCCTCGCGGGCGATGATTTTTCCACCTATAGCCGCCTGTAGGGGGATAGAAAAAAGATGGCGTGGGATTAGTTTGCGCAGTTTATGAATCAGGTTGCGGGCTTTGCCTACTGAACTGTCGCGATCTGAAATATAGGAAAGCGCATCCACCTGGTTATCTTTGACCAGTATATCCACCTTGACCAGGGGACCCGGTTTATAACCTGTAAATTCATAGTCCATACTGGCATAACCGCGGCTCACACTCTTTAACCGGTCATAGTAACCGGTTATGATCTCGGCCAGCGGAAACTCGTAGGTTAATAAAGCGCGGCGAGTATCGGGATGCTCCATGTTCTTAAGAGTACCCCGGTTCTTCTCCGAAAGGTCCATGACTGCTCCGATGTAGTCATTAGGCACAAAAATCCTGGTCGCCACAATCGGCTCTTCAATGCGCTCGATGAAGTTGGGCTCGGGGAAGCGCGACGGGTTATCGATATAAATCTCTTCGCTCTTTTCACCCTTGCGGGTGATGACCTTGTAAATTACGGAGGGCATAGTGGCAATCAGATCCTGTCCGTACTCCCTTTTAAGTCGTTCGATGGTGATGTCCATGTGCAGCATGCCCAGAAAGCCCAGACGGTAGCCGTGGCCTAAAGCCGCTGAGGTCTCTTTTTCATAAACAATGGATGAATCATTTAACTGGTACTTCTCCAGCGCAAGGGTGAGCTTGGGATAATCGTTGGTAGAGATCGGATAAATGCCGCAAAAGACCATTGGCAGAACTTTTCTAAAGCCTGGTACAGCTGGGGTATCCGGAAAATCGGGGGAGATGATAGTATCACCCACGTGGATATCACCCACCTCGCGAATGATGGCGCCCAGATATCCAACCTCTCCGGCCGTCAAACGTGCACTGGGAACCAGGGCAGGTGTAAAATAACCCACCTCATCCACCTCAAAGTTCTTGCCGGTGGATTTGAGCATGATTTTGATGCCCTTGGAAAGGCTGCCTGAGAAGACGCGGACATGCGGGATGATACCGCGATAGGAATCATAGTAAGAATCAAAAACCAGGCAGCGTAATGGCGCATTGTCATCTGTCTTTGGCGGCGGCACGCGCTCAACCACTGCTTCCAGCAACTCCGCTACTCCGTCCCCTGACTTACCAGAAACCAGTAAGGCGTCCTTACCGGACAAGCCTAGCATGTCTTGAATCTGACTGCGGCAGTCCTCAATCATGGCGTTAGGCAGGTCGATTTTATTAATTACCGGAATGATTTCCAGTCCGGCATCTATAGCCAGATATGCGTTGGCGATGGTTTGGGCTTCCACTCCCTGAGTTGCATCCACCAGCAGGATGGCGCCTTCACAGGCCTGCAAACTGCGGGATACTTCATAATTAAAATCCACGTGACCGGGGGTATCGATCAGGTTCAGTATAAAATCCCGCCCGTTGTTGGATTTGTAAGGAATGCGTACGGACTTGGCCTTAATGGTAATCCCGCGCTCCCGTTCCAGATCCATGCTGTCCAGAACCTGTTTGTTGTCGGTAGTGTGCAGCACCCCGGTTAACTCCAGGATACGGTCAGCCAGTGTGGACTTGCCGTGATCAATATGGGCTATAATGCAAAAGTTTCGAATATTGTTCATCTCTTCTGATATTAACATGCTGGTTGATTTGCAGCAAGGAAAGCCGAAAGGCATCCCAGCTTGCTTGTTCCAAACTCGTGCTCCCCTGACTTTTTAAAATTAGTGGCCTGTCTCCAATTTTCGGATTATTGTTTTGACTTATGTTAATATTTCAGCTTCTGCGGAGTATTTCTTTCCATAACGTTCTTCTCTTGCGTCCCTGTTCGCATTTTCCCCGCTATTTTTTGTAGTAAGATGAAATCATAGCCTTTTATTTTATAGATAGGAGAGAGAAGAATGAGCAAGACTATTCGGCAAACTGTAACGTTCAAAGCCATACCTCATGAAGTTTATGAAGCCTTGATGGATGAGAAGAAACATGCCGCTTTTACCGGTGGAGAAGCTAAAATCAGCCGTATAGTGGGGGGCAAATTCACTATCTACGGGGGAGATATACAAGGCAAAAACCTGGAATTGGTGCCCGACCAGAAAATAGTACAGTCCTGGAGATACAGCGATTGGCCTGAAGATCACTATTCCATGGCCACTTTCGCTCTTGAACCGACTGAAAAAGGCACCCGCCTCACTTTCACTCAAATAGATGTCCCAGACGACAAATATGAAGACATCAAACAAGGCTGGAAAGATTACTACTGGGCGCCCATAAAGAAATTACTTGAAACTTAAAACTTCACTTTCAGTCTCTGGTATATGTCCGTCAATGACTCGGACATGACACGGGTTTCACCTATAACCGGCATAAAATTGGTGTCTCCGTTCCAGCGGGGCACTATATGGGTGTGGATGTGATCTGCAATACCTGCACCTGCCACCCTACCCAGGTTCATGCCGATGTTGAAGTTCTCGGTGCGGGTGGATTCCCGTAGAATCCCTACCGCTTGACTGACCATGGCATAATGCTCATTGCGTTCTTCAGTTTTCATGTCTTCCAATTTGCCCAGATGGCGGTACGGCACCACCATTAAATGGCCGGGATTGTAAGGGTAAACATTCATTATGACGAAATTGTGCTTCCCCCGGTGGAGGATCAGGTTCTCTTCGTCCTTGTCAACCTGGGGTTTATCACAAAATATGCAGCCTTTCTGCTCCGGTGCTCGGATGTACTGTATTCTCCAGGGCGCCCAGATTCGCTTCATGCGCTCTCCTTACCTTCTCAATCCTTCTGTATTTTAAGCTTACGCTGGGGTGGAGTCAAAAAGAGGTGCCTGGTTGTTTAAGTTACCTGTCCCTTTTACTATAAAACGACGCTGCCTGAAATTGTAAAAAGTGGTCCTTTCGTTTATAGTAAAATTTGTTATTGGACTAATTTTTACGCTTTAATCATCGCTTTAATATTTGAAAACTTGAATTTATTAAATATATTTACATAAGGAAAACCATGAATCAATTAGACAGTATACTCTTTCAGGTTGGAAAACCCGCCCGCTATACCGGGGGCGAATGGAACAGCATTGTTAAAGACTGGGAGAAAACCGACATCCGTTTTGTCCTCACCTACCCGGATCTTTATGACATAGGGATGTCAAACATGGCTGTTCCTATTCTATATGATATCTTGAATAACCTGCCTGATGTTCTGGCGGAAAGAGCCTACGCGCCCTGGAAAGACATGGAGGCTGCTCTTCGCCAGGCTGGTCTGCCCCTCTATGCTTTGGAATCCAAACGTCCCTTGAAAGACTTCGATATAATAGGTTTTTCGCTGGGCTATGAGCTTTGTTATAC
>CAITCX010000356.1 GCA_903890885.1 uncultured Dehalococcoidia bacterium | reverse complement strand
CGGTATTGCCTCTCCGTCTACTTGCTTTCGGTGATATCTCTAATATCCCCCATCATTGCTATTGGGTTGCCTATATCGTCCTTTCCTGTCGAAAGTGACAGCATAACCGGAAATTTCTCTTTGTTTTTCTTAATTGACTCAATCTCGCCTCTCCAACTTCCTTTTGTTATCATGGCTGACATTATCTCGTTGGCGGTTTCTGAGCTTGTGCCGAGATTCCTAACCTGCATTCCCAACATTTCATCTTTTTCATAGCCATAGAGTTTTTCCATCGCTGGATTCAAATAAGTAATCACACCTTCCATATCCGTTATATGAATTGCATCGACAGCTCCAGCAACGGCAGTTGAGAATAGTCTAATTCGTTCCTCCGCCAGCTTGCGGTCGGTGATATCAGTAGCGATCCCCTCAAAACTGGTAACCGCACCGGCGGCGTTCTTGAGCGCAACACCCCTGGTGGTGTGCCAGCGCCAGGACCCATCGATATGCCGCACCCGGTACTCAACATCCCTTTGCCGCAGTCCCGTATTTTTGACATTTTGCATGAATTGCAGGCAACCGGGAAGATCGTCCGGATGCACAAATTTCTGGAAGGGTTGGCCCTCCACCTGGTTTACCGGTTGACCCAGGAAAACGCTCCAGGCCGGAGAAACGAAAGTGAACACACCCTCTATCGAAAGTGTATAGATGATGTCGTGGCTATTCTCGATCAGCAGGCGGTACTTTTCCTCACTCTCCCTCAGCGCTTCTTCCGTCCGCTTGCCTTCGGTGATATCGTGGGTATAAGCCAGCAAAGATATTATTCTCCCCTGTTCGTCCCGTTCCGGTATGATGCTGGTCATAATATATTTTATGCCCGAGGGCAAGGGAAAACTTTGCTCAAATGCCTGATCCTGGCCCGTTTCCAGGGCTTTCTTCAAGGCGCGTTGCAAATATACAGCCTGTGCACTATCTCCGCCAATCTCCAATGGAGTTTTCCCAAGAATTGCCTTCAGGGGTACTCCAAATTGCTTTTCGGCTACCGGGTTGCAGTAAATATGGCGCAGGCCGGTATCAAAACGCACCATCATGCCAGGGGAGCGCTCAACCAGTTTATTAAAGTTGGGGGCGTTTGAATCATCCTTCTCCAAAGCCCGAGAGAACTCTCCCGCCCCGGAAGGCGGTGATGAATCGGCTGTATTATTATCGTACCCATTCTGATGGGTCATCGCTTTTCTCCACTCCGGCCTCTTCCTCCAAAGTGCTGTTCCATACTCTTTAAAAGGTAATGAAAATCATAGGGTTTGATGATGCAGTCTTTGGCTCCCAGCTTGAAGACCTGTATATTTTCCCCTTCGATTTTACGGCCGGTTACCACTATGACAGGCACCTTTGAGCATCGGGTTACTTCTTCCAGAACGACCATGCCGTCCAGACCAGGCAGTCCCAGGTCCAGGACCAGGCCGTCGAAGGACTCTTCTTTTAGCGCGCCGACTACTTCTTTGCCGTTGTAGACCACGCTCAAAGCGCAGTTTGGTTGATAGATTTGCAGGCAAAGCCTGATAGTTTCAACATTATCGGCATCATCTTCAGCCAGCAGCAGTTTCATTATTGCCCTCCAGACCTTTGATCGGTATTTTAAGTCTAAAGCAGGTGTTCTTGTTTGGGAGGCTTTCTATGAGCAGGCTGCCCCCGTGGGCTTCTGTAATCAGTTTGCTGATAGCCAGACCCAGGCCGATGCCCGAATATTTCTGGGTGTCCTGCATAACGCGGTGATAGGGATCAAAGAGCTTCTTTTGCTCATCCGGAGTCAGGCCTGTCCCCTCATCCACAACTTCGATGACAACATACCTTTCCATTTTACCAGCTTTCAGGGTGATCGTAGTATTTTTAGGGCTGTACTTGAGGGCGTTAGAGAGCAGAGTAGACAGCACCTGCTCAAGACGGGCGGGATCGGCTTCTATCTCCGGCAAATTGTCCTGGATTTCCAGGATAAGCTGCCTGGCTTGCTGTTCAACCAGGGGTTTGAAGAGGGCAGCCGTTTTAGTGACCAGGCCGGTTATATCGACCATTTGTTGGCGCAAAGTGAAAGTGCCCCTGGAGAGTTTACCCAGTTCCAGCAATTCTTCCAGCCTTTGGGTTAAAGACTGGGTGCCTTTGAACAGGGTTTGAATCAAGCGTTTTTGAAGGGCCGCATCAGCAAAACCGAGGGTCTCCTGCAGCATGGCTGAACAGACGGCAACAGGGGTTAAAGGGGTTCTCAGTTCGTGGGCCAGAATATCAATGAACATGCCGCGGACTTTGGCTTCTTCCTGCAATTCCTGGCGCAGGAGTTTTTCTTCAACATAGGCGGTATGCAGATTTCTATCTGCCCGCTTCTGCTCGATAACCACTGCCAACCGCTCGGCGAGCGCGTTGATAAGCGCCCTTTCTTCCTTCAAGAAGGGACCCTCTATCTCATCCGGCCTTTCCTCCAGGTAACCTGTTTGAAGACTTCCCACGATAGCTTCATGTACCTTGACCGGCGCG
>CAITCX010000355.1 GCA_903890885.1 uncultured Dehalococcoidia bacterium | reverse complement strand
GTTCAGCGTTCATGGCAGAAAGCATGGCCAGACCTATTTTCGGACCGATGCCTTTTACCGTGATCAGGATTTCAAATAAAGTTAACTCCCTGAGGGAGTTGAACCCAAAAAGAGTTAGGTTGTCTTCGCGTACATGCAAGTGTGTTTTTAATCGGGCTGCCTGGCCAACAACACCTAACTGACTTAAAGTTGAAGTGGGCACAAAAACATGAAAACTTACACCCCCCACGTCGATAATGACCCAACCTGAACCTATGGCCTCGATTACGCCTTTTATACCTGCTATCATCTTTACACTCTATCTGTTTAATAACTTTTCGAGCTGCATGGCCTGAATATGACAGAGAGCAACAGCCAGAGCATCTGCCGCATCGCTGGGTTCAGGGATTTCTTTTAAACCCAACTGCAGCATGACCATCTGCTGAATTTGTTCTTTGCTGCTAGCCCCGTAATTCGCTACTTTTTGTTTTATCTCAGCCGGGGTATATTCAAAACAGGGCAGCTTCCCCTCGGCAGCGGCTAAAATGGCAATAGCCTGAGCGCGCCCTATTGCAAAGGCGGACTTGACGTTTTTAGCTATGAAAGGCTGTTCAACAGCTACAACTTCCGGCTGATATTTAGTAATAATTGCCTGCAAATTTCCAAACAAGAAACTCAAACGCTCTCCAATCGGAGAGCGTGATGGTGTATTCAATGCACCGTATTTTATAAGAGCCACCTCATTATCGAGGCATTCTATAATCCCAAATCCCATTACGATTGTACCTGGGTCAATGCCCAAAACAATCATCCTTTATTCATAATCTCCAGATTCGAATTTTTCAATCACCTTATCGGTGAAATTAACATTGCTGTAGACTTTTTGAACGTCATCCAACTCTTCCATCCGGTCTAACAGTTTTAAGGTTTGAATCGCGGCTTTCTCTTCAACATCTATCGAGGTTTTGGGAATTTTTGCTAATTCAGCTGAGCTGGCTGAGATATGTTTTTGTTCGAGAGCTTTCTTAACCATTTCGAGTTCATTAGCTTTTGTGTAAATTTCGATACTGCCGTCTTCCACTTTAACGTCTTCAGCACCAGCATCAATCGCTAATAAAGTTATTTCATCCGGATCTTTGCCCTCAGCATCCACGGTTATAATACCTTTTTTATCAAAAAGCCAGGCTACACTTCCAGCCGAGCCCATCGTCCCGCCTTGCTTATTGAAAATATTACGAATTTCCTGGACAATACGGTTGCGGTTATCACAGATGGTATCCACCAAAATAGCTGTCCCGCTGGGGCCGTAACCTTCCAGCGTCAACTCTTCAAGTACCGCACCCTCGTTACCTCCAGCGCCTCTTTCAACGGCCCTCTCAATATTATCCTTGGGCATGCTGGAATCACGCGCTTTCTGAACGGCCATTTTTAATTTGAAGTTGTTCTCGATATCTCCCCCGCCCTCTCTGGCGGCCATTATTATTTCTTTAGTCAGTTTTGTATAAATCTGACCCTTTTTGGCATCTTCAATGCCTTTTTGCCTTTTAATCTTTGACCATTTATTATGACCTGACATCTAAGTTCTCCTCAGCCTGACTATTTCAGTAAATATCCAATTATCTCACCTGATTATTTTAGGGGCTAAGCGGCCTTATGTCAAAATTAACTGAAGCGGCAGGACCGATCATTCCCTGTTATTCTGAAATACCAATTACCATGGCTACAGCATTCTCACGGGAATGAGATAGGCTGATCTCTAAAGAGTCCAGCCCCAATTCATTAACCCGTTTTAAAGCTCCTCCGTACAATTTCACCTTCGGACGTCCGTTAACCTCGGAAAGGATTTCTACATCCTGCCAGCTAAAATACAAGCCGGGTTGGCTTAAAGCTTTGAAGACGGCTTCTTTACCGGCAAATCGTACTGCAAGCGACTCGATGCGATTGCCATACAATGCCATCTCCCTGGCGGTATAAATACGACACAAAAAACGGTCTCCCCAGGTCAAAAAGGCCTGACGGACACGCTGGATTTCAATTATGTCAATTCCTAGACAAATCTGTTTCATTTGCTAACGATTTCATATGTGTGTAAAATAGTGCTAGAATTGTAGCTTATTTCTAAGTTCTTTTCAATAGACAATCCGGTAAGTATTCCTTCAGTCTGCAGTTACAGCCTGGGCCTGGGCAAAACATTATTTAACATTGAATGATAAATGATTAATATTATTCCTAGAATATCTGTACTTATGGAGGTTTATTAATGGTCAAGTCACGGTTGCTTAATCTCATTCTGGGCATCACAGTGGTTTTTACTCTCTTCATGGGCTTTTTAGCTGCTCCTCTAGCTGTATCAGCTGAAGATTCCACACCTACAGCCGCGCCTGCTCTGCCCCCTGCAATTAAACTAACTTGCGATGTTCCATCATACTCTGACAATTCCGGTGTAACGTTCAACTACAATGTAGCCTTAACCTATTCTGGTAATGATACCATCACCGCCAATTTAACTACGGTCAGCCCCCCTGGATGGAAGCCTACGATTACATATACTGGGAAAGAAGTTTCTTCCATACCAATTGGACCTATGAATTACGGTACTCCCGATTCAAAAACCTTATCCATATCTCTGTCCCCCAATCAGGGCACTTCACCTGATCCTGGAGAATATAAACTAACCCTGAAAGCCACTTCAGGTCAATTCAATCAATCCATTGATCTCACTGCAGTGGTTAAAGCTAAATACCAGTTTTCTATGACTACTGACACAGGCAACCTGGCCACACGGGCGACTGCAGGAAAAGACAGCCATTTTCTCATCAATTTAAAGAATACCGGTTCAGTACCCCTGGAGAATTTGAACCTGATCGTCAGCAAACCTGAAAGCTGGAAGGTAACTTTTTCTCCAGCCACAATAGCATCTTTGGGCGCAGGACAAAGCATTCAGGAAGATGTCACCTTCTCGCCTCCCTCCGGTAAAACCGTTGCCGGTGATTATATGGTCACTATTAGTTCCTCCAACTCCCAGGTTTCCAGCAATATGGATGTTAGAGTAACAGTTGAAACGTCCTCAATCTGGGGCGTGATAAGCATAGCTATCATTATCGTGGTCATTGCCGGTTTGGCGGTTCTGTTCTTGAAATTGGGCAGGCGGTAGAGAATATGGTAATGGTCGAAACTTCGAACCTGACAAAAAAATACAGCAACACAACTGTAGTCGATAATTTGAATCTTAAAATCGAAGAGGGACAAATATACGGCTTCCTCGGACCGAATGGGGCAGGGAAAACCACGACCATCCTTATGTTGTTAGGACTCACGCGACCCACTTCGGGTTTTGCCAGCATTAATGGTTTAAACTCAACTCATGAAGCTTTAAAAGTTAAGCGTATTTCAGGTTACATCCCGGAAAAAGTGGGGTTCTATAACGACCTCAGTGCCAGATATAACTTGCTGTATACAGCTAATCTCAACGGTGTTTTCGATGAGAAAGCTGAAACGGCAGTCAACCAGGCCCTGGCGGACGTGGGGCTTAAAGACAAATCCGATGAACTAGTTGCCCATTTTTCAAAGGGTATGAAGCAGCGTCTGGCTATCGCCGACATCCTCATCAAACAGCCCAGGGTAGCTTTTTTAGATGAACCCACCTCAGGTATTGATCCCGCGGGTATCACGCAAATACTTGACTTAATCGCGGAAATAGCCAGGAACAAAAATATGACGATCGTTATGTCTTCTCACCAATTGAGTCAGATTCAACGCATTTGCAGCCACGTGGGAATCCTGTCAAAAGGTAAACTGATCTCTGAGGGCTCTATACAAGAACTGAGCAAAAAAGCCGGAGAGGGAAAAGTGGCCATTGAAGTTCAATTGGCTGAAATCACACCAGATATTATTGAAAATATTAAAACTGTTAAGGGTATTTTAAGCGTGGATCAAAATGAAAATACCTTGACTCTAACCTGCAGTGATGATTTAAGACGCGAGATATCTAAAGCTATTTCCGATAAAGGCGGGCTCATAACTCAAATGCAACTTCAGAGTTATGCACTTGAAGATATCTATTTAAAGATGATAAAAGGGGCTTAAAATGTCGGCATTTTATACGGTGACAAAAAAAGAACTGCAAGATCATTTCAATAACTGGCGTTTCATGATCATGTTCTTAGTTATTTTTGCGGGGATAGTGTACATAATATATTCAGCCGCCAATTTGAAAGCAGCGGCGTCTAATCTATCAGGCGAAAATATTTTTCTTCAACTTTTCACAACCCCTGCTTTTACCAATACCAATACCTTGATCCCTACTTCATTTTTATCACTAATGGCTATTCTTCTTCCAGTCGTCGGGATAGTTCTGGGCCTTGATGCTATTAATAGCGAGAAAAATAATGGCACACTCAGCCATCTGGTCTCTCAACCTATTTATCGTGATAATATCATAAATGCCAAATTTTTAGCAGGTCTAATAACTGTTGCCGTAACCTTGACCTCTATTGTTCTAGTATCTACCGGAATAGGAATATTAAAGCTCGGACTGCCCCCTTCAGTTGAAGAATTTGGCCGTTTGTTCTTTTTCCTTATTATTGGAATCATTTATGGAGGCTTCTGGCTGGGATTAGCCATACTCTTCTCCACATTGTTCAAACAAACTGCTGTATCCGCTGTTTTATCCATAGGTGTCTGGATCTTTTTTGCTTTCTTCTACCCCATCATTTACACATCAATCGTAGCTCAGGCTGACTCTATAGCCAAAGCCCAATCTGCTATATTCGTAGCACGCCTGTCCCCTATCTACTTATTCACCGAGTCTATGGTCGTAACTTTGGTACCTGCCACCAGGTCGGCTTCCCAATTATTAACGATTTTTACAACAGATGCAGCCAATTACCTGATGACCACTCCATTATCGTTCTGGCAAAGCTTTATCAGTGTATGGCCGCAGATAATAGTAACAGTACTATTGACAGTGGTTTGCTTTGTTATTTCTTATGTAAAATTCATGTTTGAAGAAATTAGAGCCCTTTAGACCACTTTTGATCAAGGAAACTGTGACTTCCAAAAGAAACGATTATAAACTTCTTGTGCTGGATATTGACGGGACTCTCATCAATAAAGATGGTACCATATCGACTGCCGATCGTTCAGCTATCGCTATGGCCAGGGAAGCCGGCTTCAGCATTTGTCTCTGCACAGGTCGCTCCACCGGGGCCAGCCTTAAAGTTTTAAAGGAATTAGGATTAGACGGTTTTCATATCTTCTTTGACGGTACGTTGGTCTATGATCCGCAGAAGGATACGGAGCTCTATTCAAAACCTATTCCTTTAGCCCTGGTTAAGGAAATGACCGAGTATGCTTTGAAAGAAGGCCTGCCGATAGATCTATTTTCTCACTCCCAATACTTTGTGGTGGAAGAAAGCTGGCGCACGGCCCTTCGAAAAGATTTTTTCGACATTCAAGCTGTCGTGACTGATCTTCACACGATCTGGAAAAAAGAAAAAATCATCAAAGGCGGTATTGCGGTTAAGACCTCGGATGAAATCAAGTTAGCTGAAAAATTTGCTGAGAAGTTTGCCGACCGGTTAAATTTGACCTGGACCGTTACTCCCGCCTTTCCGGACATTAAGTTCATCAACATTGTCACCTGCGGAGCGTCCAAAGGCCAGGCCATGGAAGTCCTGTGTTCTCATCTACAAATCCCTATTGAACTTGTTTGCGCGATAGGCGATGGAAGTAATGATATCTCGCTACTCTC
>CAITCX010000354.1 GCA_903890885.1 uncultured Dehalococcoidia bacterium | reverse complement strand
GCTGTAACACCAAAATGATAATGTCCTAATTGGCCAATATAGAAATGTCCTAATCTGATATAGTGCCTCATGGAGGCACTATGACAGAAAAGGATGAAATAACAATGAGCCAAATGGAATTATCGAGATTGCATGCCATACACCAAGTACTTGACGGGAAGATTAAGCAGGTAGAAGCGGCAGAGAAACTAGGTTTGAGCGATAGACAGATACGACGAATAATCAGAGCTGTAAGAGCAGAAGGCGATAAAGCAATCGCTCATGGCCTAAGAGGCAAGCCATCACACCGGAGAATAGACCAAGCCGTCAAAAACAGAGTACTGAACCTCTACGAGAAAAAGTACCCTGACTTTGGTCCAACATTCGCAGCAGAGAAACTTGAAGAACTGGACGGAATCAAGTTAAGTGACGAGACATTGAGGCTGTGGCTGATAGAAAAAGGTCTCTGGGAGAAGCGCAAGAGCCGCAAGCACAGGCACTGGAGAAAGAGAAGCAGTTGTTTTGGGGCGATGGTCCAGTTTGACGGCTCCCACCATGACTGGTTTGAAGGTAGAGGGCCAAAGTGTGTTCTGATGAATTTCATAGATGATGCAACAAATCAGAGATTTGCAAGGTTTTTTGAGTATGAAGGTGTGATGCCGGCAATGGAAATACTGAAGCTGTATATTCAGAAAAATGGAATACCACAAAGCATATACCTTGATCGTCATGCCACATACAAATCACAGGCTAAACAGACAATTGAGGACGAGTTAGAAAATAAACAGGCAATGAGCCAGTTTGAAAGAGCGGCGGCAGAACTCGGCATCAGGATAATTCATGCTAACTCGCCTCAGGCAAAAGGCAGAGTCGAGAGAGATTTCAAGACACAACAGAATAGACTGGTCAAGGAGATGAGGTTGGAAGGAATCAATGACATTGATGGCGGTAATAAATATCTGCCAAGATACCTGATGAAACACAACCGGCGGTTCAGAGAGGAGGCCGAGAATCCGACAGATATGCATAGGGCGGTGCCAGAAGGACTTGATCTGGATTCAATATTGTGCGTAAAAACCATAAGAACATTAAAGAACGACTTCACAGTGCAATACGACACCAAGTTCTTTCAGGTGTTAAATAACGTGACCGGGAAGAAAGTAATCTGCGAAGAGGATTTAAGAGGTAGATTCAGAATAACCTACAATGGGAAAGAATTGGCATACAAGGAAATTGAACGCCCAACGGCGAGATCAAAGAAGCCGAGGATACGATATGGTTCTAAGGCACATAAACCGCCGATGTCGCACCCGTATAAAAGCAGGATGTTTAATGAGAGAGTAGCCAGGGATACCGCAAGGGCAGAAATTAAAGCAATGAACTTAAAACAAGCACCAGAGCTGGCCTTAAAATCATAAAAACAGGACATTTCTACTTTGGTGGCAATAGGACATTTCTATTTTGGCTTGACACTGTTCCCCTTTCCGCTTGTCTTTCCCGCCTATATTCTGGTATAATTCCTATTCATTCCGCCTAAAAAGCGGGAAAGTGCGTCAAAAACCCTTGTAAATCAAGCCCGGGGCCATAGCTCAAATGGATAGAGCAGCGGTTTCCTAAACCGCGCGCTGGAGGTTCAATTCCTCTTGGCCCCACCAATAACTCTCAACAGCCCGAATCCTCAATTCCATTGTATATTAAACAATTTTAACGATAATTCAGTCTAACTGATACCGGTTTTGTGCTAATATAT
>CAITCX010000353.1 GCA_903890885.1 uncultured Dehalococcoidia bacterium | reverse complement strand
GATGCGGGCTTTTACTTTCCTGGCATCCGCAGATGAGAGCCTGGTTTTTTCAATCTTTTCTACCAAGATTATTGTTTTTCCGCTAGAATTTGATTTTTATATTCGCTGACGCGAAGACAACCCTCGCCTTCGCACTTGATGGAGCGATTAAGCTGGCGGGTTTTTTGATTGATCAGCGTGCGGGTGATATCATTAGGCTGACCGTACTTGCTACAGCCGGTACAGCGAACCGCGCCGCTTTTCTGCACCAATATGGTCACTTCATCGTCAACGGCTTCACAAAAGATGGTTTTAGCCGTGATTTGCCAGTCAGCCATATGCGATTATTACTCCTGAGCGATATCAATAACATAGTAACATTGAGCTGTCAGGAATACAACCAAAAGGCAGGCAGCTAAAAATAATAATATCTGCCTGCGAGTGCAAAGACCCGGCGTTCAGTATAACGATCTATTAAAAACCGTAACGTTAAACCGAATTAGCCCTGGTTGAGTCTCACAGCAGCGTAAATGGCAAACAGGATGATGATGCCCAGCACGGTGAAGAGGGTATAGGTGGCCAGTTTCATTCTCCCGAATTTATAGCCTATGTAGTCGCCAATCAGCAGCACAGCCGCTGTGGCAACAATAATCTCTACAATAGTAATCGCAGTTTTCAAAGTTTCCATGATTCACCTCAGGCATTATTATATCAGTTTCTCTGAAGTCGGCAAACGTCGCATAAGCAGAGAATTTCTGAATGTGCAGATAAACTCATGGTTTGTTCTTCAGGTTGCCTGTCAACTCCTGCCGACTGGATAGGCCTGAAACTGTCTGCAGAAAAGCTTTCAGATTGGGGCTTTGCTGGCGGAGCGCCCTGACCTGATCGCCAAGGGGGTCAACCGAAGCAGGTCGGTAAGTATATGAACCATAGAAAGCGAAGTAGGCCTGATTAAGCCTGCGTATTAAATATCCGTGGTCATTTATTAGCTGACGGCGTTCTTCCATATAACTTTCGGCCTGCGCCACCTGCCCCGATGCCAGGTATGTGTCCACGGTGAGGCGGGTTTCTCTCAAGGCGGCATCATAATCGAAAGCCGCTTGATCAGAGGGTTTCTCAGGTTTTGGCATGTATTGCACATAGAATTTGGCGTACACCAGATCGCCCAGTTCTTTCGCGGCCAGACCGGCTACCGTTTCATTAAGAGAAGTGATGTCTGCATCTGGTTTAATCCTTAGCAGTTCCAGTACGTAACGAAAGCCCAGGGGTTTAAAGGCCAGGTATTGATGCAGCCATTCCTCGCTGGCGGTTGCCAAGGTGTAATTCAAATCCGAGTTCTCTGATACAAAACTGGGGAAAGTAGCGCCCAATCCGCCGATGGGAATAACCAGTGCAGATACATTGAGATGTTCAATCCCGAATTCCAGGTCCTCCATCTGCTTGAGACTAAGGTCCTGCTTCAAAGTTACATCACGCAGGCGCTCGATCTTGTCACGCGGCGAAACGACAAGTATATAAGGTGGTTTTTCCAGCTTGAAATAAACCGGCGGAAAAGTAAAACGCAGATTCATGAAGGGGTTATAGATACCCTCTTCAGCCAGCACCTGACTGATTTGGCAGGCCAGAATGTTCTCTACCCTGGCTTTGAGAGCTGGATCCTGGCTGGCCGGGGTACTGGCGAAAAATCGGTTTACGATGTCCGGCTCTGAGTCGCTGGTTGTTTCGTCAGGTTGGCTGGTCTGTTTCAGATGTCTGTAAAGGGTCTTGAATTCCCAGTCGGCATAGTTGAAAGTATAAGGTTTGACCAGTGAATTAAAGCGGTGATTGAACGAAGCCGTGTAGTCATCCGGCTTGGCCGTGCATCCGCCAGCCAGACCTAGCACCAGCAGACTGGATAACAGCCACAATTGCAACTGCAACCTGGATTT
>CAITCX010000352.1 GCA_903890885.1 uncultured Dehalococcoidia bacterium | reverse complement strand
GATAAACCACAAGAGCACTCCCCACCCCAGGGAATCCTTTAAAAATTGTTTGGTCATAGGTTTAGATTATAGATTATAGATTTTCCCGCGAAGCGGGATGCCGCTACGCGGCATAGATTATAGATTATAGATTTTAGATTGAAGAATGGATTGTTAAAATCATTTATTATATTATAGCAAAATTTCATGGTAAGCGCATATTGACGAAAATATTAATTAATGTTAGAGTGTTTTAATGCTCTTTGGACAGTTAAACTACAAAAAAAGGAGGTAGATCATGAATAATTTTGTTGAAAAATTCCAGCCAGTCTGGAAAAATCTGTCAGCCGTATTCAAACTGACAATCGCCATTATACTGACAGCCGGTTATCTGGCAGTCAATTATAAGCTGGCGCCGTCTAGCCTGGCAAACCCGGCTAATCTGATCCTGCTTTTTGTAATCAGCCTTTATATGGCTTGGCAGCTAATGTGGGCCTATTGGCAAATCAAGGATATCAGGATGAATTACCTCATGCTCAAAAAGCTCAAACATCATCTTGGGTCTAAGTCCACTCTAGCCAAACCTCTTTATCTTGCAATCATCACGGATTTTGACTCCCTAGCCAAAGAATATGAAGCCAGCCTGTATGTGGATCTGGCCAAGGCTGAGCAGGAACATGAGGAAGCCCTGGCATTTTTGCGCCGCGTTAATAACTATCAGGAACTCTTAAACAATTCGTTTAAAAACAATCTGGTAGTATGGAAAAAAGCCCAGGCTGAGCTCAAAGCCAAGCTGCAAAATGCTCTGGACATTGATATCAGCTATGTCAAAGCCCATGCCAAAATTTTGGGCAAGCTGGCTAAGCAGATTGCCAAGCAACGGAAACGACTGCTGGCTCTGCAGAAAAAGACTGTCTGGCCCGAAGCCAAATATTATGAATACATCACCTGCCTCTACTATGTTATTCCCAAAGAAGTATCAAAACGAGGTCTGAGCGATAAAGCACAGATTACCTGGTTGTCCAACGAGTATGAGCTGGGTGATTTCGGCATGGCAGGCGCCTTTATCAACAGGGGCGGCTATTACACTCCGACGAAGGTCTTTACTGAGTCCATTATGGCTGAGTACGGCATCAACTGGATCCGACGGGCCGGTGTACATAAGGTTGAGCCGGGCAAAGCGAACTATGAGACGCTTGCAGGTGAAGAACTGACCCAGGAGTTTGATTTTGCCATGCTTATTCCTTCATTCTCAGGCGTAGGATTGACCGCTTTCGACAAGAGTGGTGTGGAGATTACAGAGAAGATGTTTGCACCAAACAAGTTCATGAAGGTTGACGCAAATTACACGCCGAAGCCCTTTGAGGATTGGGAGGCTGAAGACTGGCCCTCGATTTACCAGAACCCTCTTTTTAAAAACATTTACGCTCCGGGTATTGCCTTTGCACCTCCGCACCCGATTTCGAAACCTATGACAAGCCCGAGCGGTCGGCAGATTTTTCCTACGGCGCCGCGTACCGGAATGCCGGCTGGCGTTATGGGTAAAATTGTTGCGCTGAATATTTCGGAAAAGATTCAGGGGGCAACTGAGCATCGCCATACAGCTTCGATGAGCAGAATGGGTGCGGCATGCGTTGTATCGGCCGGCTTTGGTTCACTCGATGGCCTTGGCGCTTCGATGACCCTGTTTCCGGTTGTGCCTGACTGGAAAAAGTATCCTGAATGGGGCCGTGATATGAACTACTCCCTCGGAGAGGCCGGTCTTGCAGGGCATTGGCTGAAATTTATTCTGCACTATGTCTTTTTCCATAAGGCAAAGGGCTATCCGTTCTGGTGGCTGATTCCGGAATAACCTGTATGTTGATAATAACGTTTTGATGACAACCTTAACTCTCTGAAAACCTATGAGCACCAATAAAGTCAAGGCATATTACGACGAAGCTTATCCGCCGGTACCGTCAAAAGGCACCCTCTACTGGCGGAAAAACCTGCTGTGGCAGCTTGTTCGCTTTGTTGTGCTGAATGTCAAGATTATGAGAATTGTTGTCGGCGGTCACTCCTGACAACAGGTCAAGCTTAAACAAAAATGGCTGAAAAAGGGACTTTATCATGATTGTCGAACAGTTTCGTACAGGTGGTGACAGGAACTTTGGTTATCTGGTCGCCGATCAGGCTTCAGGTGAAGCCATGGTGATCGATGCCTCCTTTAATCCGGGCATGATTGTCCGGTTTGCTGCTGACCATGGTTTTATCATCCGGTTTATTTTTTCAACGCACGGTCATGACGATCATACTAATGGCAATGATGCTATCAGGCATCTGACCGGTATCGCTCCCCTGCTCTACGGTGAAACCTGCTACCGTATCGGACTCCGGGTCGTCGATGGTGCTTCGTTTCCTCTTGGTGCTCTTCATGCCCGGATTCTTTATACGCCTGGACATACAGCCGATTCTATCTGCATTCATATCGGCGATGCTCTTTTTACCGGGGATACCCTCTTTACGGGAAAGGTTGGCGGTACCGGTACCGAAGAACAGGCGCTTATGGAATACCAGTCACTGCATCACAAACTTATGCTGCTGCCCGATACCACGAAAGTCTATCCTGGACACGATTATGGTGTTTCGCCAGTCTCCACCATTGGCCATGAGCGTTTATCAAATCCCTTTCTTCTTCAGAAAGATTTCAATGCTTTT
>CAITCX010000351.1 GCA_903890885.1 uncultured Dehalococcoidia bacterium | reverse complement strand
CAGCTAATTGATTTGTTCGTTAATAAAGACATTGAGAAATTTAACCGCACGCTGCAAATATTTGCCGGAAAAAAGATCATAGAACATATTGATAAAGCTTCATTTTTGAGCTGTTTAAAGGGCGTAACTTCAAACGTCAATGCTATAGATGCAGCCAGCACAGCAGCGGGCTATATAGCCGAAGGCCAATACGCGGAAGCTGCCCGCATCCTGGGTGAAAAGTTTTCGAACAGCCTGTTAATCACCAAACTGGCGAATGCCGGGGCTGAGATAGTTCAATACAACATCGATCTCTGGAAGGACTCGGAAATTGAAGCGGCCTTCCAGGCTTATAAAGATGGCGCCGATAATAAATTCTGGGGATACAATGTGGACAAAGGCGATTTTGAAGGCCTGTGGAATCAGATGCGGGGCATCTCTACCAGGTTGGAAAGTGAAGCTGCAGACAGGGAAATAAAACGCAGGGCGAGTTTGGGACTCCCTGCGGCGACAGAAACCGAGTTGAACACTGTTAGAGCTCAGGTCAAAAAAGACATGGAAGACAATTTCAAACTGCGTTTAAGCCAGGAGTCTGAATTGGAAAAAGAAGCCGCCAGGTTACAGTCCCTGGTGGACGTTTTTCAGAACAGCCGTTTGTTAGAAACCGGAATGTACGGGTACAGCGAAAGTAACGATACCGTTGAGCTAAGGCTTGACAAGCTGTTTCACATGGTAAAGAAAATCCTGCGGGACACTAGCAGGCAGAACTGGAACCTGACTGCCTTTACCAATGATAAAGAAATCAGCGCCAATGATATGGTTAGCCTGATCAAAGCCTGGTATTCCACTGATGGAGAGAAAGAATACGCCAAATTGCTTAAAGATAAGTTTGGTATAGATTTAAACGTTAAGAAATACATTCTGGAATCAGGTAAACCAGTAGTTAAAAGTGTTACAGCTGACACCAAGGATTTTTTCAGTAACAGTTTTAAGATAATACCTGGAAGCGCGGTTTTGGGGCCAGGCGGAGGCCAGTTCAGCTCGGGTATTGCATGGGGAGGCAGTCCAACCAGATATACCGGATTTATGGGCTCTATAGGGTTCTGGTCAGGGCCGCCTGACGGTATAAGTCCAGGCGATCAGGTAAATATCAAGCTGCAATTAATACCATCGTATGATACCAAGACCACAGCTTCTTTTTCTGAGAGCATGGCAATAATATTCAACAAGCAACCTGTGGGTGAAATAAGTTGGACCAACATTTCCAAACAGACACAGGTTGACAAAACCATCATGTTTAATATTCCTGACGGCTTTAAAGAAACGGCTTTTGATATTGAGATACAGTGCGCGGTACCCTCAGGCAGCGGCTCCTTGATTTATCACTACATTTTAAATCCGGAAGCGGGAGGAAAATGACGCTGAAACTTCTTACAAGGAGACTCGTTGGATGTAATTACTGGCTTATTTCTTCAATATCCCATTGAGAACCAGGAAATGTAAGTCGCGCATGGTCAGGTTATCAAACTGAAGCCGGCTGGAGTCCGCGAGCAAACCTTCCCTTACTATATCCAGGTACATTCGCAGAGTGTCTTTGGAAACGCTGGTGCTGATACAGCCGCAACGGATACCTTCTTCCAGCAATTCCATCTCTATTTTGGAGATTTCCTTCTGCCAGACCGAAACGAAGAATTCTTTTAAATCAGGGTCTCCGTATATAATGCGCAGGAGCTGGTTTTTGCGGGATTGTCCAACCAGTTCCTCTCTTTGAAAAACCAGATAATTTAATTTTTCCTCCAGGGGAATAGCGGAACTCTTTACTTCACGTAGTTTCCCCAGGATCATTAAAGCCTGGGTTTTTATAATATGGTGAACAATTTCAATGTGATTTCCAAAGTATTTATAAACAGTGACGTGTGAGACTCCAGCCTGGTTAGCGATGTCTCTGATAGTAACTTTTTCTGCTCCATATTGTTGAAACAGCTCGACCGCAGCTCTCACAATGCGCTGCTTCTTTTCATCACTGCGTTGCTGGTAACCATCCACCGCGTGTCCTCACATACCACATAGGTTCTTTCCAGATATCATGTATACAGGGATTCCAATTGACAGGGTCAAGAACTTATGCGCATAATGTACTATATTAACAAATCTATTAATATAGTACAAATCAACCCGCACCGAGGTTGGTATATGTTCAAAATCGACCAGATCACCAAAATTTACAATCCCGGAACCACGAATATAAAAGCGCTGGACCAGGTTTCCTTTTCCGTTATGGAAGCGGACATGCTGATAATAATGGGTCGCAGCGGTTCCGGAAAGTCCACCCTTTTAAGAATCATGGGACTGTTGGACTATCCGACTACCGGTGATATATACCTGGAAGATAAAAAGGTCACCAGTTTGCCGGAATGGAAAAGAGCCAGTCTGCGATTGGAGCGCATCGGCTATGTTTTCCAGGAGTATGCCTTGCTGGGTGAGTTGACGGCGCATCAGAACGTTTATTTACCCGGCATGATGCTGGGGGCAAACGGAACAAATTTTAAACAAAAAGCCATGGACAGGAAATGGCAACTTTGTAAACCTGGCGCCTGCAACCTATAATGTGCAGTTAAGGGATGCCTCTAATCCTTTATGTGTGGCAATTCTTAATTCTGCTCTGACAATAAATCAACCGGCTGTGCTTTCAGGTGTTATTACCAAAACAGATATATCATGCTATAGCGCCGGTGACGGAACGATTACTATATCGGCTGTCGCAGGAGGTTACGGATCGTACGAATTCAGTATTAACGGTGGAGGATCGTGGCAGACATCAGTCGGTTTTACAGGACTCACACCCGGATCGTACAATATCCTGAT
>CAITCX010000350.1 GCA_903890885.1 uncultured Dehalococcoidia bacterium | reverse complement strand
TGAAGTAAGGGGGCTTGATAGCCCGTGGAGCGTAATTACATTGGCTGAATATGCAATACCGCCAGAAGCATTACGTACAGTTCTTAATATGGCTGTCTATTTCAGGAAAGAAGAAGGATTGGGGCGGCGCATGACTATCCGCGAGGCAAGATGGGCAGCCTGGTTAAGCTCAATAACGAATCTACTTGAACTCTTTCATACTATTCAGGAATACGCAGAGGAAGAGAAAGCCATGGAGATTAGTGGTCTACGGGATGAGTTTACATTTAGGATTGATGACGAGCTATACGGTGAGCTGACAGGTAAAAATATTGCTGATCCGGTATTTGATGAAGTATCCGGCTATGAGGTGCCAAGTCCGGCGATGGCGAAGATAAGATTGGGACTGAAGTTAGCGAAAAAGAAAATCCAAAATAAAAATAAACGTAAAGAAAAAGGGGGATAGCAAATGGAAAATAGAAAAATGGCTGAGCCCGTCAGCTTGCCGGCAGGGGGCTCAGCCAAAGAAACCAACCAGGACGATCGAGGCCCCGGTCAATACAATTCTAACACCGAGCCTCTCGTCTACACAATCGCTGAGGCAGCTGCTTTACTGAAAATTGGCCGCTCACTGGTTTATAACCTGGCCAACAACGGTGAGCTGCCTGTAATACGGTTGTCGAAGCGTATCCTTATCCCACGCAAGGCACTATTGGATATGCTGGAAGGACTGAAAGGCCGTGCAAAACAGTTATAACTACGAAGGCCTGACTCTTAACTGCGTGGACTGTGGACGGCCTTTCAGCGCCACCGTGAGCAAACAGCGATTTTATGCCGCAAAAGGAATGCCACTTCTGAAGCGGTGTGCTGCTTGCCGGGCGGAGCGTAAGGCAACCATTAACACGGAAAGGCGGTGGCGGAATGGCTAATGCGCCGAAGATCCGCGGTTTCGATGACTTCATGGAACTGTTTCCAGGATATAAGACACTTGGCAATGGAAAATATTTAGCACATTGCCCAGGGCATGATGACAAAAACCCCAGCTTAAGTATCACATACAAGAACAGGAAAATATTACTTTTCTGTCACGGCGGCTGCATGACCGAGCACGTTGTCGCTGCACTGGGCTTGACTATGGCTGACCTGTCATTAAGCGGCGACAGGCCGGAGCCCGGCCAGCGGAAAGAAGTCGCCATCTATAAATACCTCGGCCATGAGGTTGTGCGTTATGAGCCAAAGGATTTTGTTCAGCGCAGGTCTGACGGCAACGGAGGCTATATCTATAACCTTGATGGTGTCGTGTTCACACTCTACCACCTGGACGAACTGCCCGAGGCCATAACAAAAGGCACGACAATATATATAGCTGAAGGGGAAAAGGATGTTGACCGTTTAAGGGCAATAGGCCTGATCGCAACATGTAACCCTGGCGGCGCCGGCAAGTGGAAGGACAGTTACACGACAGCACTCAAGGGCGCAGATATAGTTATTATTCCTGATAAAGATAAGCCAGGGCACGACCATGCACAGAAGGTAGCACAGGCCTGCCACGGCATAGCTAAGCGGATCAGGATCCTGACACTGACCGGTGACGGCAAAGACGTGAGCGACTGGTTAAATAACGGCGGCAATGCCGCGCACTTAGAGGAACTATCTGAGGCCTGCCCAAACTGGACACCACTGGCCAACGGCGTAACCTTGACGCCGCCGTCAAACGGCAACGCCATTACCTTACGTTGCATGAAGGATGTGAAGGCCGAGTCGGTGAAGTGGTTATGGAAGCCGTATATCGCCATAGGTAAACTGACCCTGCTTGAAGGCGACCCCGGCATAGGTAAATCCTGGGTAACACTGGCCATAGCCACAGCTATCAGCCGGGGTAAAGGACTGCCGGGGCAGGCCGCAACGGAGCCGGGCAGCGTTATATTAGCGTCGGCCGAAGATGGCCTGGGCGATACCATACGCCCGAGGCTTGATAACATGAAGACCGATGTGTGTCGCATACACGCAATTGACGGCGCCGTGACCTTTGACGATGCCGGCTTTGCACTCATAGAAAGCTACATCGTCGAAGTAAAACCCGTACTTCTGATTATTGACCCCCTGGTAGCATACCTGGGAGCTGGCATGGATTTTCACCGCGCTAACGAGACACGCCCTGTTATGGCCCGTTTAGCCAAACTGGCGGAAAAATATCAGCTTGCCATCCTGCCGGTGAGGCATCTCGCTAAGGGTGGCCAGAATAAGGCGATATATAGAGGCATCGGAAGCATTGACTTCACGGCTGCCTGCCGCTCGGTGCTATTAGCGGGCTGCGACGCTGAAGACGGTCAAAACATGGCCATCGTGCATATTAAGTCCAACCTCGCACAGAAAGGCCCCTCACAGGGCTATCAGCTCAAAGATGACGGCTTTTACTGGACAGGGGAATCAACATTAACGTCCTCCCAAATCCTGGCAGATGACGGCAGGGGCATCGTCTCTGAATTGGACGAGGCGATTGCCTTTCTAAAAGATGAACTCGCCGATGGCCCTGTGCCGGCCAATAACATATATCGCGACGCTGAAGATGCGGCGATCAGCAAGAGGACATTAAATAGAGCCAAGGCTCAAATGGGAATCAT
>CAITCX010000349.1 GCA_903890885.1 uncultured Dehalococcoidia bacterium | reverse complement strand
CCTTGTCGAAGGAAAACGAGCTTAATCTAATAACTTCACGGCCGAAACTGAAACCATCTGAAAAAAGTCAGCTTCTAAATAATTTGTACGCTAGAGACGGCCATCACTGCCATTATTGCGGAATTCTGGAAACAGATTTTACGAAGATCTGGGGAGCCACTTTTTACGGTGGTATCAAGAGAGGGCAAAGACTGGAAATTGATCGAATAGATAATGCGGTTGGCTATTCTCTTGAGAATTGCGTCCTGGCTTGTGCCATCTGTAATATGGCTAAAAGCGACAAATTTACCCACGACGAATTCCTTAAGGTTGGCGCAATGGTACGCAATATCTGGCAGGAAAGAAGACGCTGTTGCTTGCTTTAAATGCTAATAATTTGATCATAAATCTTAGATATAACAAATGCTCCCCGTCCCAAACCATCCCCAGCCAATATCTGAAAAATCTAACTGTGAAAAAAAGTGACGATATTTTGGGCAGCTTTCAGGAGAGCGGCTGCCTGGAATCAATATGCAAAAAGCAGATAATCTCTACTTTCTGTAATTCTTCTCTTTGAAGATGTTTTCATCCACTTCATAATTAATATTATCTACAGCAGATTTAAAAATTCTTCTCTGGTCAGTTCTGCGTCACGAATTATTTTTCTAAGAAGACCTGGACCTATAATTTCTCCCTCTTCCCCCTTCCGCTTCAAGGCATAAAAGAACAGACTCCTTTATCCTTTCCATCAATTTGTCCAGAGATTTGGCCTGAGTGTGGCAACCGTGAATCTGGGGAACAGTTCCAACAAAATAGCCGTCCTCATCCTTTTCAATAACAACTGTAAATTCTCTGCTCATAATCACTCTCTACAATACGGAGATTAGTTCATATTCTCTAAAAAATAGTTTATATTAACAGGTTTTCTTTTTCAATGGGCTTTTCAAAATTGCGTATGTCATACCAGTCTGACGCAAAGTCTGAAGGAACCTGCGTACAGAAGCTTGCAAGGAGTCTCCATGCAAGCAATGCCCCGCCAGTTTGAAGACGCTCTCGTCCCCTTCTTCTCCGCCCGGCCAACCCCGGGCGCTTCGTTTTTTCCTCTCTGCGCTGGCATCTGTCCTTGCGGTTGGGTGGGCAATTTGCGCCCTGGATTGTGGAGTTTTCGATGTAAAAATCAAAAAGTGAGAAAAAAGAGAGGCTTTGCTGAAAATTGTAATTATAATGAAGTCAAAGGCATTTATTTTATCAATCAGTATCCTGGATCGTTGGTCATGCGTCTGGAGATGAGGAGGTTATAAATGTCTACCCGCATATTGAAAGGCAAATCATTCTGGCAAATTATTATGGCAGTATGGCTGGTGGTCTCCCTGCTGTGGATGACTGCCGCACCGGCTGCAGCAACCGCCTTACAGGCTGAAAGCCAGGCGGATGCAGGTATCCCGACTGCGGTGACAGCCGGCCAGCTCCTGCAGTTCACCTCCGGCGGCCAGGTGGTGGGCTTCGAGCGGCAGGGGACCTATATCGTCTCTCCGAGTCACATGCTGAAGATCAGCTTCTTGGGCACTAACTTGGTTGACCCGCAAGCAGAGGCAGCCGGAACGGCTGAAAAGGCAGGTGCGGCTGCTCCCATGGGCAAGGTCACTTACACCAACCTGTGGGACGGCGTGAACCTGGTCTTCGAGGCCAGAGAAGGCCTGGTAGTTAAAAGCACCTATTATATAGACGGCAATAAAACGGAGGCTACGCTAAAACGCATACGTTTGAATTACAACCGCCCGGTTAAACTGGACGAACAGGGCAACCTGGTGGTAGCCTTTGAAACCGGCAATCTGGTGGAAAAAGCGCCGGTGGCCTGGCAGGAGGTCGAGGGAACAAAGCGGCCGGTAGCTGCGGCCTACCAACTTGAATCGCTGACTGAAATCAGCTTCAGGCTGGGTGATTGCCTGCCCGGAATTCCGGTGGTGATTGACCCGGACACCACCTGGAACACGTTCCTTGGGGGAAACGATTATGATTACGGCGAAGGTATCGCAGTTGATTCCAGCGGCAACGTTTTCGTCACCGGCGGCAGCTTTTCCACCTGGGGCAGATCGGTCAGGGCATATACGTCAGGTGCCGATGCCTTCGCCGCCAAACTCGACAGCAGCGGCGTACTCCAGTGGAATACCTTTCTGGGAGGAGCGGGGCAAGAAATTGGCTACGGCATCGCAGTGGACTCCAGCGGCAACGTCTACGTGACCGGCCAAAGCGGTGCCACCTGGGGAAACCCGATCAGGGCATACTCAGGGTATCAAGACGCCTTCGCTGCTAAACTCGACAGCAGTGGAGAGCTTCTTTGGAACACCTTCCTGGGAGGAACCGGCGGTGATGTCGGTTACGGAATCGTAGTTGACTCCAGCGGCTACGTCTATGTGACCGGCGTGAGCGGTCCCACCTGGGGCAGTCCGGTTCGAGCATTTTCAGGGGGAAGTGATGCCTTCGCCGCTAAATTGAACAACAGCGGCGCGCTACAGTGGAACACTTTTCTGGGAGGTACCGGTGATGAATACGGCTACGGTATCGCTGTTGACTCCAATGGCAGCGTCTGTGTGACCGGCCCTAGCGATGCTACCTGGGACAGTCCGGTCAGGGAATACTCAGGGAATGGGGATACCTTTGCCGTAAAAGTGAACAGCAGCGGGGTGCTCCAGTGGAACACCTTTCTGGGAGGAACGGGTGACGATTACGTCTTCGGTATAGCAGTGGACTCCAGCGGCAACATATACATAGCTGGCTTTAGCGATACTGCCTGG
>CAITCX010000348.1 GCA_903890885.1 uncultured Dehalococcoidia bacterium | reverse complement strand
GTGCTCCGCTTTTCTGGAATACCCTTTCCAACGGAGGAGGCAAGAGAATTTCGGTTAATTTTATCCTGGGTGACACGAGTGGGCAATCTTCGGCAACCGGTAATTCCCTCAGCGCCCATTATCAGGTGCAGGCCGGCTTCTGGGCATTTTTACACCCGGCCTATCAGGCTCCGCTGGCACAAGACCAGGCTCTGCTCATAGCCGAAGGCCAGTCACCGGCGATTACCCTCACGGCTACAGGGACGGGAACTTTAACTTATTCGGTTGTGGCTAACCCGGCTTACGGCACATTAAGCGGCAACCCTCCCGCAGTGGTCTACACTCCGGCATCCCACTACTATTACGGACCGGATAGCTTTACTTTCAAGGCCAATGACGGGCAGGCGGACTCCAACACAGCTACGGTAAAAATAATCATAGCTTCTAATTCGCCACATCATAACCTCAATCTTATTCCGCAAAACGGGTTGGTGCAGGCTAACGGCGGACAGTTACTCTTGCGGTCGGACAGTTCCGTCTCTGGTTCATTATCTTTTCAACCCGGTAACTGGATTATCTATTTGACCAGCGGGGAAGACTGGAATAATAAATGTTCCATCGAGATCGGGAGCTGGAATGCGGCAAACGGTTTTGTTGCCTTTACAAATACCAAACAGATCGATCCGTATATTAGCGGGCAAGAAATCTTAACCCTGAATTCACCCAATGAACTCAGTCTTACCAATGGAAATTACCTGGCGGTCAGGATCACCAATAATGATGGAACCGACCATCAGGTGATAACCGGCGGGAGCTCCTATCTAACAGCGCCCGAGGGAACCGCTCCGGCTCCCGTCCCTGAAATGGCCGCTGGAGTATTGCTAGCGCTGGGTTTGGCAGGATTGGGGGCTTTTATACTGATAAGAAGACAGAAAGCACGGATAAAAGTAGTGGCCTGACTTTAATTTAGCCTCCATGCAGGGTGAAGCCCTGCATGGAGATCATTTCAACGCTAAGTCGATCAAATTAAATATTTACCTCTCACTATCCAGGCTCGTTTTTTATCTAAATGAGCCTGGATTTATTTAAACTGCCGTTTTCCACTCTTTTGATTTGTTCTACGTTTGTGATATTTAGTTGCGAGATTGTAACAGTCGGTGGCGGCCAACTGGTATGTTGTGGCAAGCCTATGGTAAAGATCGGATCGGCTAGTTGAGCAATTTTAACAACCAAACGTTAGCCGCCATAACAATAACAACGAGGAAAGTACAGTTACCATTATTGGGGTCAATACCACTTCTGAATTCAATACCTTGCTTAAAAGTTCTGATTTGAAGAATTATAAAGTGTCAATTAATCTAACTTTTTTAGATCTCAACATTAAGTGCACATAATAAAATTACCGCATAATATATTTAGTTTTTGTTGTGCTTTTATATTTAAGAATATTACATGGGATTTTAATCAATCTTATTGAGGAAATAAAACTGTACAGAGTGAATTGATATTTTTGGATTATAAGCTCATCCTTAACAAATATC
>CAITCX010000347.1 GCA_903890885.1 uncultured Dehalococcoidia bacterium | reverse complement strand
GTCCTCGACTGCCCCGACCGTATTTAAAACCAATGCTTTCCAGCCTGAACATCCCCAGGTTGCCGAGGTTACTGGTCATTCAGTTTCCCACAGTATTTCTTCAAAGACTGCCCCCATCGAAATTAAAGGCGACGCTGAACATCCTATAAATACTCAAACCCCCGAGATCGCGAATGAGTCAGTTTCCAACGGCATTTCTTTAAAAACTGCCTCCATCGAAATGAAAACCGATGCTGGACATCCTATAAATCCTCAAACCAGCGAGATCGCGGATGAGTCAGTTTCCAACGGTATTTCTTTAAAAACTGCCCCCATCGAAATGAGAGCTGACTCCGGGCATCATATGAATCCTCAAACCACCGAGATCGCGGATGAGTCAGTTTCCGACGGTATTTCTTTAAAGACTGCCCCCGTTGAATTTAAAACCAAAGGTGTCCAGCTTGAACATCCTCAGGCAGCCGATATCGTTTACAAAACAGCTTCCGGTGAAATCTTCCTGAAAGAGGGAAAAACCGATCAGACACGGCCTGAATCATTGTATAAACAAGTCCAAACGCAGACACCTTATTTAGAAGTTACTAATCGTCAATTCAGCCACACCAGTCAGAAGACAAGCCCAGAAGTCTCTTCAGAGCGTCTTAAGATGTCTCCCGAACCTTCTCGTCCTCCTTATAAGGCCGGGCCTTCTCTCTTACCATCCTTAACCCATTTTGCGTCTCATACTGAGCCAGGAATCCAGGATAACACCATTGACAGATCAACCGCGCCAGTGGACGGGCAGGACATGGCTGAACAGAATAAACTAGAAAATAACTCAATCGCGAGCGGCAGCTTTCTTGGTGCTGCCGAGGTTGGCTTTACACCCGTGATTGAAAATGCTTCACAAACACCTCAATCAGGGATTATCAATCGCAAGAAAGAGTCAGCTTTAACGCACAGAGATCAAAGGCAAATAGATAATGACGCTCTAGGGCATGTTCTCGGGCAAACAATAGTAACACCTCGGCTGGCATCTTTAATTTCCGGAATGGGGATCAGCTCACCAGTTAGCGTGTTCCCACCTCTTGAGCAAGTTGTTCGCAGTGTACAGACCGATAGAGGCAAGGGATACGGCAATGAGGTGGCCCTGGATTTACCGGTAGTCCCGGTTATGCGGATGGAACACAGCCTTAGCAAATCGGTTTCGGCGGATAATTTACTCCGGAAGCAAGAATCAGCCTCCGGGAACTTGCCAGAGTCGTCTTTCAAAGAGATTAATCCGGCGTTTCGTTCGCCGGAGCGGAAAATCAGCCGGGAAATAGATGAACAGTCCGTCTTCAATACGCGAACAGATGAAGACCCGCCAGAGTCAGCAAGGGTTCCAGATCTCCGGCTCATTGCAGAAAAGGTGTACAGCCTGTTAAAACAAGAACTCAAGATTGAAAGAGAGCGGGCACGCCAGAATAATTTAAGATAAGGAGATAGTTGGTCATGCCCGAAAAACTGGTCATACGAAGTATTGAAACCGCTGATAAGATTGAATGCTTGTTCAATCCTGCGGATTATACCATCACCAAGACCAATGATTGGGCGCTTGATGAAAAAAGAGGCGAAAACGTCCCCAAATTGGACTTTAAGGGCGGTAAATCCAAGGAATTGACTCTAGCATTATTTTTTGATACTTCGCTGGACGGCTATGATGTACGCAAAGAAACCAATAAATTGATCAAGCTAATGGATGTCAGTTCCTACCTGACTGATCGGAATACAGGTAAAGGACGTCCACCCCTTGTAATTTGCCAGTGGGGTAAAGTCCGCCTTTTCAAGGCGGTAATTAAGCAGGTGACCCAGCAATTTACCTTCTTCCGCGATGACGGGACTCCGGTCAGGGCTAATGTCACTGTGGATTTTCTTCAGGCTCAGGAAGAGGATGTCTACCGGCCTCAGAATCCTACTACGCACGGACAATACGGCCATAAACGGTGGGTGGTCAAAGAAGGCGATACGATCGATTCAATCGCGTTCAGTGAATACCGTGATTCGGCGATGTGGCGCCATCTCGCAGATATCAACGGTCTTAGTAATCCCGGCAATCTCAAACCAGGGCAAATATTGGTAATTGCGCCGCCCCCTTAAGGGAGGATGATTGTGACCAATTTGATGTCACAAATGTATATTAAGATCAACGGCGGTTACGCTTCCGAAGACCTGATGGAAGCTGTACAAGAAATAGTTGTTGATACCAGCTTACATATGCCTGCCATGTTCACAATTCGGATAAAGGATGACAGCTTAAAATGGATCGATTCTCCGCAATTAGAGATTGGTAAAGCGGTTTCTATTGCAGGGCGGGCTGAAGGCTCCAACCAGAAGATTAATGTACTGTCCGAGGGCGAGATTACCGCAGTAGAACCAAATTTTTCCGAAGACCAGGGGGTCGTGCTGCTCATTCGTGGTTATGATAAATCGCATCGAATGTACCATAGTAAAAAGAACCGGGTGTTTATTCAGATGACAGATAGTGATATCGTATCTAAAATCGGCCGGGAATGCGGCCTCAATACCAGCGTGGAAAGCACTGCTCAGGTCTATACTCAGGTTTTCCAGGTGTCCCAGAGCGATATTGATTTCCTGCAGGAACGAGCGGATCGCAACGGCTATTTTCTATATGTTAAAGACGGAGTCCTTAATTTTCGCTCTGAGCCGTTTAAAAGACAAAGTCTGAGTCTGGATTGGGGGGATAATCTGATCGATATACATGTACGCTTGTCAACTTCCGAGCAGGTTAGTAACGTCGAGGTTCATGGTTGGGACCCGGTCCAAAAAATGGCTATTGTCGGTCGTTCGGAATCTCCTGAAAATACGCCTGTGATCGATGGCGAAAATCACGGCGGGGATTTTACCAGGAAAGCTTTTGGGTTCACCAGAGAGGAAGTCATCAGCCGGGATTCTGTCGTCAGTCAATCAGAAGCTGATACTCTGGCCCAGTCAATTCTTAATGAAAGAGGACAGGCCTTTTTCGAAGCCGAAGGCACATGCATGGGCAATCCCCAACTGAATGCCGGTGCGGAAATCACAATCAAAGGAATCGGCCGACGGTTTTCCGGAGCTTATAACATTACCCGGGCTATTCATCGTTATGATTATTCCGGCTACACAACGCAATTTGAAATCAGCGGCCATCGGGCTAATACTGTGAGTCAACTGGTAACTTCTTGCACCAGTAACGCGGGTACCAATTTGGTGGTGGGTATCGTAACCAATCTCAATGACCCTGATGGATTGGCACGTGTCAAGGTCAAGTTTCCATCGATTTCTGATAGTCTTGAAAGTGGTTGGGCCCGGTTAGTCAATCCAATGGCTGGATTTGAGTTCGTTCCCGAGGTCAATGACGAAGTTCTTGTGGCATTTGAAAATGCCGATATAAATAAACCGTATATTCTGGGAGTGCTCTGGAACGGTAAAGATAAACCTCCGGAGACGAGCAACAGCATAATCGCCAGCAACGGCAAAGTCCAAAAATGCCTGATCCACTCACGATCCGGCCACCGGATTACCATTGATGATAGTGATGGCAAAGAAAAAATTTCCATCGTCGACAAAACCGGGAATAATTCTATCGATATTGATTCCGGTGGAAGACAGATAGCCATCAAGACCGAAGGGGATATCCAGATGGAAGCAAAAGGCAAAATTACGCTCAAAGGCACCGATATATCACTCGAAGCGATCGGAAATGCCAAGGTGAAAGGCGGAGGTGTGGATATCAATGCCACAGGACAAATGAATCTGGAATCCAGCGCAATGGCCAGTATCAAAGCTAGCGCTGTTCTGGAATTAAAAGGAGCCGTGGTAAAAATTAACTAGTAGCGGAAGCGAACTGAGCGGGGACTATTTTATTTTTCCTCCGGTTATTCATTGGGAAAGGAGGTCAGCGGGATTGGATATAGAAACTGAAAAAGACATAATGGGAACAGGTTGGTCGTTCCCAGTACGAATTGACGGTCGGGGTGGCATATCTCTGTCCCGGTACGAGACCGACATTGAAGAATCCATTCGGGTGATTCTCGGTACGGCGAAAGGTGAAAGGCACATGCGTCCCGAATTCGGATGCGAAATCCATAATCTGGTCTTCGCTCCCAATAACGCCACTACCTGGGGCCTGGCAGCCCATTACGTCCAGGATGCTCTGGGCTGGTGGGAACCGCGTATTGAAGTAACCAACGTTGAGTTACAGGATAATCCGGTCGACTCTGGCCAGCTTTTGATTAACATTTACTACCGCATCAAGTCAACTAATGATGAACGCAATCTAGTCTATCCATATTATTTACTTTCTGGGAGGGTTTAATGTCACTAAAAACACCGAATTTAGACGATCGTACTTTTCAAGATATTGTCAGTGAAGCCAGGAAAAAGATCCAGATTTACTGTCCGCGCTGGACCGATTATAATCTGAGCGATCCTGGGATCACGCTGATCGAGCTGTTTGCCTGGATGACTGAAATGACACTTTATCGGCTCAATCAAGTCCCTGACAAAAATTATATCAAGTTCATGGAACTGATGGGAATCCGTTTACAGCCGCCTCGTCCCGCTGCCGTTAATGTGACATTTCGCTTATCTGCCCATCAACCCGGCGTAGTTACCATTCCCGCCGGGACCGAAGTGGCAACGGTACGCACTGAGACTCAGGACGCAATTATTTTTTCCACCACTGAAGATGCCAGAATATTGCCACCTACCATTATCCGGGCTATGACTACCTCTGATGAGGCTAAATATAAAAACGTCATGGATGAGCTCCGTAATCCTTATCGCGAGACTATTATCTTTCCAGATATGGCATTACCCGACAATGCGCTTTATCTGGGTTATCAAGAGGACCTCAAAGCTCATACCTTGGTGATTACCATTCACACTACTATCGAGGGAATTGGGGTCGATCCTACTAATCCACCCTGGGCCTGGGAATATTGGGACCGTGAGCGGGCGAAATGGTCATTATTATGGTTGGAAACCGATACCACCGGAGGTTTTAACACTAGCGGACAGATTGTTCTGCACATCCCGTTGACCTGCGGAAGAATCGAAGTCGATGGTACTGATGCCTGCTGGGTTCGTTGCCGGGCTTCCGAACCGCAACCCGGCCAAGGCCGATACAGCCGATCTCCAATACTAAAAACGCTGCGTACTGAAAGCATTGGTTGTACAGTCCAGGCCAGCCAGGGTTCCCGAGTTGTGCAGGAGTTATTAGGACAAAGCGACGGGAGCCCGGGCCAACAGTTCCAGCTTCAGCACCTACCGGTACTCAGGAGAAAGCCAGGAGAAGTTTTGGAGGTGGAAACCAGAGAAAGCGGAGAATTTGAACCCTGGCAGGAAGTTGAAAGCTTTATGGATTCAGGTCCGCAGGACCCGCATTATACTCTGGATAGCGTTTCGGGTGAAGTTCGATTCGGGCCTTCTATCCGGGAGTCTACAGGTGATGAACGGCAGTACGGGAAAACCCCTCCGACCGGCCGTAGAATTCGTTTTTCAAAATATCGTGCCGGAGGCGGTATAATCGGCAATGTCGGCCAGGGAACCATCACTATATTAAAATCCTCTATTCCCTATATTGCCACGGTTACTAACTTCGAAGCTGCCCGCGGTGGCATCGACACAGAGACCCTGGAAAACGCTAAACTGCGGGCTCCGCGAGTTTTAAAAGCTAGTCCCCGGGCAGTAACTCAGGAAGACTATGAGAAACTTGTCCTGGACGCATCTGATGGAGCGGCTCGAGTCAAATGCATCTCAGGAACAGGACTTATTAGAAACCTGCCGCCCGGTACAGTCAGGGTATTGGTGGTTCCATACATGACAGGCAATTCCAAATATCTTACCCTGGAAGATCTTCAATTGCTTCCGGAAACTCGGGAAGAAATTCAGTTCTACCTTGACCAGCGCCGATTGCTGGCGACCCGCCTTGAGGTAACTATACCTGAGTATGT
>CAITCX010000346.1 GCA_903890885.1 uncultured Dehalococcoidia bacterium | reverse complement strand
GAAGCGCCCCGCGGTTCATACATGCCCGTCTCCCAATCGCTGATGGTCTGCTGCCGTACACCCAGGCTCTCGGCCATGGCCTGCTGAGACATTCCCAGGTGCTTTCTTAAGGACTGAATGCTCTGGCTCTCCCATCTCGGTTTATCTGCCTGATACTTCTTGCCCATGTCGGTATTTTACACAATTCAGGATAAACAGGTCAAAATAATTTGAATATCCACTCCCATTCGATTAGAATATATAGGTTTGTCAAAGTAGTTTCTGATGACTGATTAAGAAACTCAATATGTCCCTAATTTGGTGCTTTTATGAATGAAGATAAACTGATGAGGTCCTTTCAGCGACATTATAAGCTGTAGCCTGCTTTTTTCGCCCCGAATTTTCTTAATCCGTCTCTGGACCGATTTGCACACTGTGGATATATACGCTATTATTATTCTTAGCAGTCTAGGTGTTAGACTGCTAATATATTGAAAAGAGAAGAAAACTTAATCAGGAGGATAAAGTATGGTAGCCAAGTTACAACCTTTAGCTGACCGTCTGGTGGTCAAACCCAGTCAGAAGGAAGAAATGACCAAGGGTGGCATCTACCTGCCGGATACAGCCAAAGAGAAACCCCAGGAGGGTGAAGTGGTGGCGGTGGGCCCAGGTAAAATGACCGATGACGGCAAGCGTATTCCTATTGACCTCAAAGTTGGAGACAAAGTCATTTACTCCAAATACGGCGGTTCCGAGATCAAGATCGACGATGTCGAGATGATTATCCTTCGCGAGAGCGATATCCTGGCCAAAAAAGTATAACTAACTAATGTAAGGAGAAAATAAGTTATGGCAAAACAGATCATTTTCGGTGAAGAAGCAAGACACGCCCTTAAAAGGGGTATCGATACCCTGACAGAAGCTGTCAAAGTGACCCTCGGCCCCAAGGGACATGCAGTCGCCCTTGATAAGAAATGGGGGGCTCCCCAGATCGTAGATGACGGAGTTACTATCGCCAAAGAAATCGAGCTTCCGGATGCCTTCGAGAACATGGGCGCCCAGCTCGTTAAAGAAGCTGCTACCAAGACCAACGATGCAGTCGGTGACGGCACCACCACTTCCACCGTCCTGGCCCATGCTTTAGTCAACGGCGGATTCAAGAATATCGCCGCCGGCGCCGATAACCTGGCTCTCAAGAGAGGCATCGAGAAAGCTATCAAGGCCATTATCGATGATCTTAAAAAGAACTCAACCGAAGTCAAAGGCAAAGAGCAGATCGCCCAGGTAGGCACCATTACCGCCAAAGATAAAGAGATAGGCGATCTCATCGCCAACGTTATGGAAAAAGTCGGCAAAGACGGCGTAATCACTGTTGAAGAGTCTAAAGGCACCCAGTTCGAGACCGAATTCGTAGAAGGCATGCAATTCGATCGCGGTTACCTGAGCGCCTATTTCGTCACCAATGCCGAGAGAATGGAAACTGTCATTGAAGATCCCTATATCTTAATCACGGATAAGAAAATTTCCGCCATTGCTGATATCCTGCCCGCCCTCGAGAAAATTTTGCAGGTCTCCAAGAACCTGGTTATCGTCGCGGAAGATATCGATGGTGAAGCCCTGGCCACCCTGGTGGTCAACAAGCTGCGCGGCACTATCAACGTCCTGGCCGTAAAGGCCCCCGGTTTCGGCGACAGAAGAAAGGCCATGCTCGAAGATATGTCCATCCTGACCGGTGGAAAAGTTATCTCTGAAGAGGTCGGCCGCAAACTGGATTCCGTTACCGTAGAAGACCTCGGTCGCGCCCGCAGAATCACCTCGGACAAAGATAACACTACTATCGTCGAAGGCAAGGGTTCCGAGGCTGAAATCCAGGCCCGCATCAAACAAATTAAAGCCCAAATCGCTGAGACAACCTCCGATTTCGATCGTGAGAAATTACAGGAAAGACAGGCCAAACTGGCCGGTGGCGTAGCCGTTATCAAAGTCGGCGCTGCTACTGAGACCGAATTGAAAGAGAAGAAACACAGAGTTGAAGATGCCCTCTCCGCCACTAAAGCCGCGGTTGAAGAAGGCATCCTGCCCGGCGGCGGCGTTGGTTTAATGAGCGCCCTGCCTGCCCTGGATAAGATCAAACTGGAAGGCGATGAGGCCACCGGTCTGCAGATCGTTAAGAAGGCCATCGAAGAACCTATTCGCTATATTGCCCAGAATGCTGGACGCGATGGCGCAGTGGTTGTCGATACCATCAAGAGAAGCCCCAAGGGTTGGGGTTATGACGCTGCTATCGACGATTTCGGCGATATGATCAAGAAAGGCATCATCGATCCCACCAAGGTCGTCAGGACTTCCTTGCAGAACGCCGCCTCTATCGCCTGCATGGTCTTGATCACCGAGTCCCTGGTAGCCGACATTCCTGAGAAAAAGGAATCTGCTGGCGCAGCTGCTGGCGGCATGGGCGGCATGGGCGGTGGCGGCGGTTACGGCGGAATGGACATGTAATCTAGCCTGAATTCCGGAGTCTTCCGGAGTTCGCTGCTCAAATAAATCCAAAGCCCCCCGACTTCATTGTCGGGGGGCTTTCCTTTAAAGTATCAAAGCTTGTTGCAGATTTCTCTCTCTATTCCCCTTTAATTCCGAGCATTCTCTTCAACGTAGTGGCGCTTTTAACTGGTCCCACCACCGCCAGTCGCACCTTTTCATCGTTAATCAGATCACGCGCAACCCTCTGTAAATCAGCGCCGTTAATGCCGTCTATAATCGCCACCACATCTTCTACGGTTAAAATATGCCCCATCAGCATCTCCTGTCTCCCCAGCCACGCCGCCACGTTACGGAAATCCTCCATTCCAAGCAGCATGCGCCCCTTGTATATCTCACGCGCCTTGCGAATCTCAGCCTCCGGAATTTCCTCTTTAAGAAGGTTCATTTGCTCCATGATGGCTTTAACTGCCTTAATTAAATTGGATGGATCCACGCTGGCCGCCACTGTCAGTGAACCGCTGTCCATATAGTGCCCTGCGTAGGAACCTATACTGTAGGCCAGCCCCATCTTATCCCGGATTTCTACAAAAAGACGGCTGCTCATGCAACCGCCCAGAATAACATTCAGCAGGTCCAGGTGAAAACGCTGTGGATGAGTCCGTGAGATGCCCGGTACTGACAGGCAAAGATGCGCCTGCTCAGTATCCCTCTTTTCGATCTTCAGGCGCGGCCCCACCCCATTCGTTAAGGCAGCATAGACCGGGCGAATTGCGCTGCTCACCCAGCCGCCTAACAATTTTTCGACCGTCTCTATTACGGCACCTTCTTCAATGTTGCCGGTCACTGCGATCAGAGTATTCTGCGGAGTATATTTAGAATTCAGAAAATTCAGCAAAGCCGGGCGGTCAATGGCGTTCACCGTCTCTTTGGAACCGGCGATGTCTCTTCCCAGCGGATGCCCCGGCCACATGATCTCATCGATCAGCGTACCCACCTGGTCGGAAGGAGAGTCCTTACACATGTGTATTTCTTCAATGATGATCTGGCGCTCTTTCTCAATGTCCGCGGGATCGAATTTAGAATTGAGCAGCATGTCCGCCAGCACATCTGCTCCTTCCGCAAAATGGTCGCTGGTCACCTTGCACCAATAAGACGTCATCTCTTTATCGGTCGCCCCGTCTAGATCGCCGCCTACTCCTTCAATAGCCTCGGAAATAATTTGAGAAGTGGGACGGGTAGGCGTGCCGCGGAAACATACGTGTTCGATGAAATGTGAGGCGCCGGCTTCGGCATCGGATTCGTACCGCGAACCCACACCTATGAAAACGGCGATACATACTGATTTGGTATGCTGCATATTGTTGGTCAGAAGGCGGAGACCATTCTTCAGAGTGGTTTTTTTGTACAAAATACTACTCCTTGCCAAATACTTCGGAATCAATCCCGTTGGGCGCCCTGACACTGAAAGAGATTAGATGTTTTTAATGTGTTTGGATGAAAATATTACAAATTAAGTTTACGTTTTATGGGGAGGTAGTGTCAAACACGTTCTGCCCTTTTTATCGATTGATATGGTTACAAATCATATCTTATGTAAATCTACCCACACCCAACTGTCACTATGCGTCTTTACTATTTCTGCCTCAACAGGCTATAATTAGCGGGTAAAATACCTGTAAATACTGGTCATTCTGTAATTCACCAGAGTATAAGGAAAGTGAGAGTTTATGGCGCATCCTATCGATGAAATAGCCCAGCAGAAATTAAATAAGCTGACCGCTTTACGGGCTTCAGGAATTGAACCCTTCCCCTATGGTTATCACCGCACCCACACAGCACATCAAGCCGTTGAGATAGCCCAGCAGAACCAAGATGCCCTCCTGACCCAGGAATTCAAGGTCAATGTGGCCGGGCGAGTGATGGCCAAAAGGGGCATGGGCAAGACCAGTTTCATGGATTTGCGGGATGGCAGCGGCAAAATACAACTATTCTTCCGCATCAACAATTTTTCTGAATCCAAATATAACACCCTTAAAGATATCGATATCGGCGACATTCTGGGAGCGCAGGGCAAGCTTTTTCTAACCCGCTCCGGCGAACCGACCGTCGAAGTGTCGGATTTTACACTGTTGGCCAAGTCATTGCAGCCTCTGCCTGAGAAATGGCACGGTCTGGTGGACGTGGAAAAAAGATACCGCCAGCGTTATCTTGACCTGATCTCTAATCCGGATGTTAAAAAAATCTTTGAGATCCGCAGCAAAACCATCGGCGCTATAAGGGATTTCCTCAACCAACGAGGTTTTCTGGAAGTGGAAACCCCCGTTCTCCAACCTGAAGCCGGTGGCGCTACCGCCCGCCCCTTCGTTACCCATCACAACACTCTTGACCGCGACTTCTTTTTAAGAATCGCCCTCGAATTGCACCTCAAAAGGTTGATTATCGGGGGTTTTGACAAGGTCTATGAAATCGGCCGCATCTTCCGCAATGAAGGTATTTCCATCAAGCACAATCCGGAATTCACCATGCTTGAAAGCTATGAGACTTATGCTGACTACCAGGACGTCATGAAAATGGTGGAAGAGATGGTCTCCAGCGTTTGTCAGCAGGTACACGGTTCGACCAAAGTCGAATATAATGGTCAAATCATTGATTTCACACCTCCCTGGAAAAGGCTTGAAATGCGTCAGGCTATTATCCAGTATGCCGCTTTGGATATTGAACAATTTCCTGATACCGCCTCTTTAAAAACTGAAATGACCAATCGCAAGATGTTGTTCAACGCCAACCGCGAAAGAGGTAAATTGATAGATGAGATCGTTTCTACCTATGTCGATCCTCAACTCATTCAACCCACTTTTCTCTTTGATTACCCGATCGAGATGTCACCTCTGGCCAAAAAGAAACCGGGCTGCGACCATATCGTCGAGCGTTTTGAAGCTTATTGCGGCAGCATGGAAATTGCCAATGCCTTTACCGAATTAAATGACCCCATCGATCAGCGCCAGCGTTTCATGAAACAGATGGAGGAACGTGAGAAAGGTGACGAAGAAGCCCAGAAATTGGATGAGGATTTCGTTTTAGCCATGGAGCACGGGATGCCTCCCACCGGCGGTCTGGGCATCGGTATAGACCGCTTGGTCATGCTTCTCACTAACCAGACCTCCATCCGGGAAGTGATTTTGTTCCCGGCGCAAAGGGAGAAAGGTTAGCTGGTCAGTTAGTTGAAATGTTAAAACTTTTTTCTCCGGTTTAGATATAAAATTGAAACATTTAATCGAGGTGTAACATGTTCGATTTAAAGTTGATCCGCGATAATCCGGAAATAGTTAAAGAGTCGCTGTCCCACCGCAAGGACACCGCGTCCATCGATGAAATTCTGCGCATCGATCAAGAACGGAAACTGAAACTGACCGCACTGGAAGAACTGCGCCACTCCCGTAAAGGCGGCAAGATGGATCCTGAGGCCGGACGCAAGCTCAGAGATCAGATCAATGCTATCGAAGTTGAAACCAATGAAATGGATGCCAGGATAAAAGACCTGCTGCTGCGTGTTCCCAATATGCCGGATAGTTCAGTGCCGGTCGGTGTCAGCGAAGAAGACAACGTCATCGTCCGCACAGTCGGTGAATCTCCCAGGTTCGATTTCAAACCCCTGCCCCACTGGGAACTGGGCGAGAAACTGGGCATTATCGATTTCGAACGCGGCGTCAAACTATCCGGAACCCGCTTTTACGTTTTAAACGGCTGGGGCGCCAGGTTGCAGCGGGCCTTGATCAGTTTCTTTCTGGATACTCACACTTTTCAGCACGGCTATAAAGAAGTCTACTTGCCTTTTATGGTCAAAAGAGAAACGATGCAGGCTTCAGGCAACTTGCCAAAATTTGCAGACAACTTATATCGCGATATCGAGGAAGATTACTGGTTCGTACCTACCGCCGAAGTACCTATCACAAGTCTGCATTCCGGTGAGATCCTTTCGGCTGAAGTCATGCCCATAAACTATGTGGCCTATACCGCCTGTTTCCGCCGTGAAAAGATGTCCGCCGGTAAAGACGTGCGCGGTATCAAGCGCGGCCATCAGTTCGATAAGGTTGAAATGTATAAGCTGGTTGCCCCGGAAACCTCTATGACTGAACTTGAGAAGATGGTTAAAGATGCCGAAGACATCTGCCTTAAGCTTGGCCTGCCTTACCGCGTTAAACTGCTGAACACTTCCGATATGGGTTTCTCTTCCACCAAGACCTATGACCTCGAAATGTGGTCAGCAGGACAGGGAGAATGGCTGGAAGTAAGTTCCTGTTCCAACTGTAAGGATTTCCAGGGCCGCCGCGCCAATATCCGCTACCGCCCTTCTTCCGATGAAAAACCACAGTTCGTTCACACCTTAAACGGCTCAGGACTGGCTTTACCCAGGGTCATGATTGCAGTCATGGAAAACTATCAGCAGGCCGACGGTTCGATCAAAGTGCCGGACGTACTGCAAAAATATGTTGGAACTGACTTTATCAGAAAAACGTAAAACCCTTTTTCTTGGCGTACGGTTCAGCGGATCACGATCTTGCGATACATTTCTATTAAGAATACGTTGATAAGCAGGGAACCCAGAGGCGGAATGGCCAGCAGCCACATATTCAACAGAATATCTATGTTATAATAGGCGCAGGCGAACAGTATAATAAATATCATACCCGTACCCAGCGAAACCACGCTGCCAGCCAGGTAAAGATAAAAGAATATCAGTTCCCGGTCGGTCATACCTCTCATTTAACTTCTCCCCACCGCCTGAACCGGAATTGGCGTCAACCACCTCTCTGTTATTTTGGTACTTCTTTTTTCCTTTTCAGTATAATACTATTATCACTACTTAACTTTAGGTCTTTTCTTTACCTTTTCTATTTAACGAACTTCACCTTATCCGGTTGACAGTGGCCCCTCTTGACCAGGATATCCCTTTCCTTTAGCAGGCAAGCCCGGTTATGGGCAATAACTTTCTTGAATTCCTTTGAATGCCAGGCTTTAATACACAGGAAACCCAGATCATGAAAAGGATCCTCATAGTTCGGAATCCGCAATTGTAAAATCGCGTCTTTCTTCCGTTCAAAGGGAACACCCTGCAGCTCACCCTCGAAATCGATCTGCATATCAACCTGATGGAACCAGACTCCACTCTCAAAATTGCAATTGAAAGCGTAGTAAGGCCTTTCTAACCCTTTAAATACTTCAGGAGTTTTTAACCTTAATTCCTCGATTTCCTCCGGGCAAGTTGCACAATAAATATGCAGTTTCTTTTTAGTAATATATCCCAGAATCACCTGTCTAATATCTTTATAATGCCGGGAGTCGTATTTGAACTGCTGGTTGAACTCACCTATTGACTCAATATCTATTATTGTACCTTCAAAATCTACCCCGGTTTCCTCAACGTGTTCTAATATCATGTCTCCATTCCTGAGCTAATAAATTATTTTAACTCCCTCTATTTTACCAGATATTTCCTTTAAAATAATATAAATTGCGGGCCGTTTTTACCCAACCATGTCTTTTGACCTGTGTGTATTGACATAGCCCGCTATTAATCCTTACACTGATGGTAGAGGAAAAATGCCATGAAGTGCCCTGTAGATAAAGATGATATGATGGTGGTGGAACATCAGCGGATCGAGTTAGACTATTGCCTGCGTTGTAGCGGAGTGTGGTTCGACGCTCAGGAATTGGAACTTCTGGTATCTTCCCTGTCGAATGAGAAACAACCTGAGTCTCAGATAGATCTTTTAACGCCAAAACCAGCCAAAGTTGATGAAGGCCGCCGAAAATGCCCAGTTTGCTCCAGGAAGATGAATAAGGTCTGGCTGGGCAAAGAACCCAGGGTATTAATCGATAGCTGTCCGCATGGCGACGGTCTGTGGTTCGATGGCGGAGAGCTTCATCAAATCATGCACCAGATCAAAGACGGTGGTAAGCACGAAATCATATCCTTTTTAAGCGAAACCTTTAAGGCTGAACATGCCGCGGATTCCCAGGCGCAATCTCATTAATCAATATTAGATTAGGAGGTTTAATTATGCTTGCAGTAATTATCATTGGCGTAATCATTATTATTCTGTTGATCATCTTTGTCAGCACCTACAACAGCCTGGTTGGCCTGCGCAACCAGGTCAAAAATGCCTGGGCACAAATAGATGTCCAACTTAAGAGGAGATACGACCTGATCCCCAACCTGGTTGAAACTGTCAAAGGTTACATGCAGCACGAACGGCAGACCCTGGAAGCCGTAACCAACGCACGCAATCTGGCACAATCCCTCAGCGGCGCCGGTATAGCTGATCGAGCCAAGGCTGAAGGCGAGTTATCCGGTGCTTTGTCGCGCTTGCTGGCCGTGGTTGAGAATTATCCTGATCTGAAAGCTAATCAAAATTTCCTGGCCCTTCAGGAGGAGTTGACTTCTACCGAGAATAAAATCAGCTTTTCCAGACAATACTACAACGATGAAGTCTTAAGATATAACAATAAAACCCAGATGTTCCCTTCCAACGTAATTGCTGGAATGACCGGGTTTAAAGCCGGCGAGTTTTTCGAGGTCAAGAATGAGACCGAGAGAGAAGCCGTTAAGGTCAGCTTTTCCAGCAATCCTCCCGCTTCAACTGGCCCAAAATAAAAAGGACAACTGATAAGTCATGTGGGAACAGATAAGATCCAACCAGATCAGATCGATGTTGCTGGTAGTCTTGATGGGAGTTGTTTTGCTCCTGCTGGGCTTTTTCCTGGGTAGTATATTGCTTCACAACCCTACGGCTGGCCTGGTAATCGCTCTGGTCGTCTGGGGCATCATGAACCTGGTAGCCTTCTCTCAGGGAGACAGTATTGTTTTGTCTGTAGCGGGGGCACGTAAAATCGGCCCGCAAGACCATCCCCGCCTGTATAACATTGTAGAAGAGATGAAAATCGCCTCCGGCCTGGAGCGTATGCCCGATGTCTATATTATTGATGATCCAGCCTTAAATGCTTTTGCCACCGGTCGCAGCAAAGACCACACGGCGGTAGCTATTACCACCGGTCTCCTGGATAAACTCAACCGCGATGAATTGCAGGGCGTTATCGCCCATGAGATGTCCCATATTAAGAATAGAGATGTACAATTGATGGTGCTGGCTAGCGTACTCTTGGGCAGCATTGTCATCCTGTCATGGTATGCCTCCCGCATGCTCTTTTTCAGCGGTATGTCCAGTGGCAATCGTCGCAGTTCTTCATCCAGTGGAGGAGGGGGCGGAGCAGCTCAGTTGATCATCCTGGTAGTTGGACTGGTACTAATGATACTGGCCCCCATCGTGGCTCAGATCATTTATTTCGGCATCTCCCGCAAGAGAGAATATCT
>CAITCX010000345.1 GCA_903890885.1 uncultured Dehalococcoidia bacterium | reverse complement strand
TTTAGCAGATTTTATATTTGAATTTCGTTCCCATGTTTAGTAACCCCATCCTGCCTCCGTACCGCTATGCCCCGCATTGCTCGGCTGCAAGCTCGTTAGGCACTGTAATGGATTAATTTCATTTGGTTTTGCATACAAAGTTTACTGGAATTTCAATTAATACGAAAATTAATAATAGATTCCAGATTTAAATTCTTTAACCTTTTTGATGAATTCGGCAATTTCATTCTTTAAATCGCTCGAGCCAAGCATTGTCACAAAAATTACATTAGCGTCTTTTCCTGCATCATCAATTGAAACAAGAGAGTCCCTAAAATATTTCAATGCTATATCATTGCGTATTGCTCCTTTAAACTTGGTAAACCTTCCTCGATGACAAAGTAATATTTTATTGCCATTTTCGTCGTCGCTTTTAAACACTGCCAGCTGACGGAGCAAAACGATGCCAGGTATCAGGGGAAGATTGATTTTATTAGGTTTTCACAAGGCTTATAAATAGTGGTTTCCGGCAGGGACAATACGATTTCAACATAGGACATAAAACAAGGGGCTAATGGCAGTGATTTGATCTTCATAAGTATTTCTATTAATTGAAAAGTGTACCACGTTCTCTTTAAACACGACCCAGCATAAAAACAAAACGGGCCTCAGTTTTCTGACACCCGCCTTCTCGTATTACACATCTATTTCCGGTGGTTTCCCGCCAACAAAGGTCTATCCCCTCATGGCTTGTCCTGGTATCTTTTCTGCAGTTCATCACCTTCATGCTTGCGATAACTCGCGCCTTTGATCTCCACCTTGATGGAGTAATGGAAGATGCGGTCTAAAATAGCTTTGGTTGTAATGGGGTCGCCCAGGTAATCCCCCCAATCGGCTTCTTCGACATTGGTGGTAAAAATCAGAGATTTTTTCAGTTTGTACCTCTCGTCGATCACTTTAAACAACAGATGGGCTTCCTTGGTCACCTGCAATTCCAAGCGGTCATGGCCCATCTCATCGATCACCAGCAGATCAGGCATCACGTATTTTCTCATCCTCTTGAGCAGGGTCTTTTCATACACACCGGCATTTAAATCACTTAACATTGCGGCGCAGGAGGTGTAAAATACTTTGTATCCTTTTTCGCAGGCCATCAGGGCCAGGCTCTTCCCCAGATGGCTCTTTCCTGTCCCGCAATTTCCTAAAAATAAAATGGATTGATGCTGACGCATAAAATCCATCGTGGCCAGGTCCATGATCAGTTTTTTCCTGAGTTTGGGCTGGAAAGAAAAATCAAAGTCGGATAGCAGCTTCAGAGGTTGTGGCAGGCGGCTCTCCTTGATCCGGTAACGGATGCTGCGCTCGCGTCTGGCTCCAGCCTCCGATTGGATGACATCGAACAAAAAATCATAAAAGCCGGCCTCTGACCTGTTGGCTTTTTCTATCAGTGATTCCCACTGCCCCTCGAGGTTCTTCAGGCCAAGATAACGGCAGTTTTCCAAAAAGACATTTGTTTCTTTACTGTTCATGGCGCTTGCATGGTGTTATTTATCCGGGAACAACCTGATCTCATTTTTTTTGGTGGCATTGAGCGAAAGAAAGTTCTCGATCGATGAGCATTCATAGACACGGTGCTGCATGGCCCGGCGGATGGCTATCAGAATATCATCCACATGATAATTGACCTTCAGCGAGAGGATTTGCCTTAGGTGATGTGTGTAACTTGAGGGCTTGTGCCGTTTCACAAGTTCAACATATTGCTTCATGTCTGCTCCAAAGGCCCCTAACCGCCCAATGATCTCGCTGCTGCTAAGACCCGGAGCGGATTTGTTTCCCTGCCAGGTTCTCCCGATGTAACGATCCGTACGGTTTTTTTCGGCTATGGTGTATCGCTGGATTTCTTCACAAAAGGGAGAGTAAATGATGATATCTGTGTCGCTCACTCTCACCATGCAGGATTCAAACATGTATTTGGCTGGCACCACATAATAATACCCGCACCACTCAATACAGGCTTCATTGTTCACCACCCGGTATTCCAGCCGCGAGGTGTCATACTGCTTACGAGGCAACGCCTGCAAGTGAACATGTTCTTCCTTGTATCGATCCAACGGACTTTGCCTGGTTGCGCGATGGATTCTAAGATCGTTCTTGAGGGTGAGCCAAAGTTTTAAGGCTTCTTTCAGATCGGTCAGGTTATAAAATTTGCGGGCATTCAAAAAGTTCATCTCAAGATAGTAAAAAGGTCGCTCTATCTTGAGGTTCTCCGTGGGCTTTCCCGGATGGATGGCCAGGGGACGAAAACGGTAATGCGTGGCAAATTCAAGCAGCTGTTTGTTGAATACCGGCAGGCCCAGTTCCCAGCGGTCAACACAGGCTTTCTGGTTGTCACTCTTGATCTCACGGGGTACCCCGTCAAAATAGATAAAGGTGTTTACCAGACTTTTAAACAGTGTCCGCTGGGCCTTGTCTTCCACCACCTCGATGTACTGACGACGACTGTAACCCAGGATAAAACTGAAAAAGGTAACCTTCTGTGGGCCGCCCTCCACAAAATCGATCACGTAGTCACTCCAGTCATGATACCCCCTTTGTCCCGCTGCGGTCTCGATACAACGGATGGGATTGGGCACATGCTTCCCCCTGATTTCCTTGAGGTAGTCAGAGAGGATGCTGCGTCCCCCGCTATAGCCTTTCTCGCAGATCAGCTCCAGGATGCGCTGGTTGGTTGGTGGCGGGTCTTTGAACTCTTCAAGCAACTGAGCAATAGATTCCTTGAAAGGATCCAGACGTGACGAGCGCTTTGGTTTGACCTTAACAGGCTGAACACCCTGTTTTCGTTTCTCTTCGTTGCCATGCAAAATGCGGATTACCCGTTCACGGCTCACCTGCAGTTCCCTGGCCAGGCGCCTGACCGACCATCCTTTCCCATGCAATGTGACAATGTTGTTTTCCAATGAATCATCCTTCATGTTGAAGTTCTTTTTGATCAATAATAGTTACAATAGATTGGGCCTTTACACTGACCCGGTGTAGTTTGGGACCCAGGATCATCTTTTCCGTCTGGCCCAACTGCTCAGTTTTTCTGTTGCTGTACTGACTGATGAAGATGTTCTGCTGCAGGTTGAGCAGCTCGGTGGTTTTTAACAACACGTTGCCATGAGGGCACAACCGGCTGTCATAGATGGGCTGCTCCTGGTTTGCTTTCTCCATCGCTTCACGCGGGTGTTCCACCAGGTATTGCTTCTGGACCTTTGTAGCCGACGAAAGATATTTATCGATCAGCCACGCACCCGATCGGCTGCTTAGCTCATGGTCTATGATCGATCGGGTGACCTCCCCCTGGTTGCCACGCGGCAATTTGATGATCTCCCTCGCATGAGCCGCGCTGATTGTGCCCAGCCTGAGCTGGGACTGTACCGTCTCGTCCAACCTCTCTACCAGCGATATCCGACGGCATACCCATGCCGGGCTGTAACCGGTCAGAACTGCGATCTCTTTTTGGTTCATCCCGTGCTCGTTCTTTAAACTGCATACGATCAGACCTTCTTCATAGTCCAGCAGAGGGCTGCTGTCCTTGTTATAGGCCAGGATCATGGCCTTGCCCACACTCTCGCTCACCTGGATAACTTTTCCCAGCAAACTTCCCGGAGATAATTGCTCCGAGGCGTAATACCGTTTAAACCCATCGATTAGTTGGTAACTTTCTCCCGTCTGGCGGACGATGACCGGTTGCAACTGTCCAACCCTCTCAAGCGATTGTTTCATCATCTTGATTTGTCCGGGGAAAAGCAGCCGGTAAACCGATAAACCGGTATCAAATGCATCCAGTCCAATGGTCTTTATTATGGCCTCGTTTCCCATCGCTTAAGTTTGCTGCAAAACTATCGCCCCTGGGGTTGTCTTGCAATCGCATCGGTCTTTACAATCACGTGACTTGTTGTAATAAATGTGCTGTATTGGATTGTAATACTGAAAGTTGCACCATTAACGCGTCCGTCTTTACAATCTTTCCGCTTTTGTCTTGCCGGCAAGGTAAAAGTTCGTATAACCCAGCCCTGATAAGCCTTTGAGACGTTAACGCGTCGGTCTTTACAATCTTTGTACTTGCTTTGAAAACCTTGCGTTTTTCATTGCGCTTATGCTGCTTTTCACGGTTCGCCAATACATACTCCGGATGCGCTTCCCGGTATCTTTGCTGATACGCATGTGCGGAATGACGCTTTCGCCAACGCTTATTTGAAGCACAGCGCTTCTCCCTGTAGCCCTCATCGTTCTGGTTCTTATCCCGCCGCCAGGCATTTTTCCTTGCCTTTTGACACCCTGGAAGGCTACAATACCGCTGCCCGCTTTTTATCCGGGGATTACTAACCACGATCTTCCCACAGTGGTTACATCTAAATGTCCGACCCATCACATATGCTGTTTATTTTACCTTAAACAGCATACGTCAAATTGCCTCAGATGTTGAGAAAATCGATACGTTATCAAAAACGTTTATGAAAATTACCCGACAGTGGTTTTTACCGGAAAGTGGCAGTGGTTAGAACCGGCACCGAAAGTTTTTCTGACCAACTCACTGGAAGAACATCATCCAGATACCGGAACCCTCTTTGCAAACTGGCTAAGTACCGAGGCCAATGAAGCCAACTATATTAAAAGAGATACGCCTGTGATGGTAATACTTGGTAATCCTCCTTATAGTGGAGAGAGTCAAAATAAAGGTGATTGGATTATGAAACTCATGGAAGACTATAAAAAGGAGCCTGGCGGTAAAGAAAAATTGAAGGAGAGAAATCCCAAATGGATCAATGATGAT
>CAITCX010000344.1 GCA_903890885.1 uncultured Dehalococcoidia bacterium | reverse complement strand
TTGATACCGCGCAGCAAGACCGTCTGGTTATTGACCGGCACGCCAGCTCGTAAAAGCTTATCGCAGGCTTTGGCAGCTTCCGGAGTGATCTCGTTGGGATGGTTGAAATGAGTATTAAGCCAGATCGGACCATATTTGGAAAGCATGTCGCACAGTTCATCATCAATACGCTGAGGCAGTACCACAGGGTAACGAGAGCCAATGCGGATCATTTCCACATGTTCGATCTTGCGCAGTCTGTATAAAACTCTCTCCAGCCGCTCGGTTGAAAGGGTTAAAACGTCGCCGCCGGAGATGATAACATCTCTTACTTTAGGGTGATTGCGGATATAGTCCAGCATGGGTTCAATCTCTTCGTCTTTACGCACCCAGCCGCCGTGCTCCCATTCACGCTTGCGCGTGCAGTGCCGGCATAACATAGGACAGATATCGGTAAGCACCATTAGAACCCTATCCGGATAGCGGTGAACCAGTCCAGGAACAACAGAATCTCTTTTCTCTTCCAGCGGATCCTCTTCGCCCATATCGGCCATAGTTATTTCTTCAAAACACGGTACGGCCTGTTTTCTGATGGGGTCATTGCGATCTTCCGCGTGGATTAAAGAAAGATAATAAGGGGTGACAGAAAAGGGGTATCGGTTGATAACCAGTTTCATTTCAGCCTGGTCTTTAGATGTGAGGGGAAGGTATTTGGCTAATTCATCTACCGTAGTAATGCGGTGACGGAATTGCCACTTCCAGTCGTTCCAATCCTTCTGAGGGACATGACTAAAATGTTTTTCCTTGATGTTTAAACTGCGTTTACTTGGGGGTTCGTCTTCTTCGTTTTCCCCAATTTTAAAGTAAAGGCTACCTAAGGGGGGCTCTCCTTCAGCCTGTATCAAAGTCTCGGCTTTGATTGATGATGATGCAGTCACTTTTTCTCCTTATGCATTTTCTAGATTTTCACAGCGCCAAATTATGGCACCTGACATTTTTGCATCCTATTAAATTTGTATCATTTATAAGGGCTATTGTCAAGGGTTTTTTAACGTTTTCTAAAAGTAGTTTTGGCGCAGATTCTGCGCCAAAAAAAGGTAACAATTTTTTAAAAATGCGATAGAAAATACCTTTAAAAAGCGGTACTGGCTACAGAAAAAATCAGGCACAGATTACTTAAAATATTTTGAAGCCTTAATGATACCGTTTTACCTCAAAGCGGAAGAGCTTGATCGCTGCGTCTGGACCAATGCCGCCTTTTTGGCGGCAGATATCGATCTGCTCGTCGACGGTATTTACCCCTTCGAGATCGGGCAGAAGCAGTCCTCTGCGGCGACCTGCGGCTACGATTACGCCATATTTTCGCGGATCGAGGTCGTCTTTACTCTTGACTGGCTGCGGCATGGTCAGAACATCCACGGTATAATCAAGATCTTTCAACTCTGAGGGTTCGACAGGATCGAAGCGGGGATCGTGGACGGCAGTGCCGATAGCGTTATCCACAATTTCCTCCGCCACATTATTGCGGGTGGGTTCGAAAGTGCCGATACAACCGCGCAATTCCCCGAATTTTTTGATGCAGACGAAAACGCCGGCCTGTTCCTGCATTTCAGGAGTGAGTTCGGTTGGCTCTACTACTTTTCTGTTATTAACGTAGGTCTCCAGGGCTGCCTTGGCCAGTATGACCAGAGGAGAAAGTCTTTTAACCAGTATACCGGCATAACCTACTACTGAACTCAGGTCACCCGTGACATCTCCGCTGGTTTGGTATCTGATGAGTTCTGCCTTGAGAACACCCATTTCAGCAACAGCCCATAGCATGGCTGCCACAGGGGCATAACCGCACATGCTGATATTTATTTCGTGCACACGCTTAAGAAGTTCAGCTGGATCCAAATCCAGTACGGCCAGGATAGCCTGGCGGTCTTTCTGGCGGACAATTTGCTGGGTTTCATAATGGGACATATCGCTGGAGGCC
>CAITCX010000343.1 GCA_903890885.1 uncultured Dehalococcoidia bacterium | reverse complement strand
GAGTAGCCGCCACCGGGGTGGTCCTGCGGGGCAACGTCTCAGAATCCATTCTGGACTATGCTCGTAAGAACGAAGTTGACCTGGTTATTATGAGCACGCACGGACGCTCAGGCATTGCCAGGTGGGCTTTGGGCAGTGTCGCCGACCGTGTAGCCAGACAGGCCACCGTTCCTGTTATGCTGGTATCGCCTCCCGGCTGCCGGATTTCCTAGTTCTGGATTCGATGTCAGATGAGGTTTAATTCACCGGCGGTTGAACGCTGACGCAACTGGTAATGTTAACTTTTTGGCGGTGCAGGTTTTCCCATTCTTTGCGGAGAATAACCATCACAAAAAAATCCAGACCATCTCTGGTGATCTCACCGCATTCAGAGAACCCGCACTTTTTGAAGCACTTTTGGGCGCGTACGTTCCAGTCCAGTGTCGTCAAATAGACTTTTTCCAGCGAAATCTTGTTAAAGACATGTTCGAGAAGCAGGTTTATGGTTTCCGTCCCGTAACCCCGGTTCCAGTAGTCACGATTGCCAATCATAATCCCCACTTCGGCTTTGGATTCGGTTTTATTGACATTGTAATAGACGCAATTCCCGATGTGCTGTCCGTCCAGGGTTTCCACGGCGAATTCATGTCGAGTGGTTATCGGGTAACTCAACTCAAAGGTGAACTCTGATAAGTATTCGTTATAGGACATAATGAGTGTTTCGGCGGCATCCAGACAGCAGAGTTCAGGATCGGTCTGCCAGGTGTAATCCTCCCGGGCGTCCGAGAGTTTTTTTAAACGGAGTTGAATTCTATTATTATCTGTCATAATAAACAAATCTACCATGCGTAAGATTTAGAAACGTATGTCTTCTTCAGTATCAATGTATCTCAAGGCTGTTTCGGCAGCCTCTGAAATATTTTCATCCACATTGCTGGCGCATTTCAGCAGATGGGCTTTAGCTTTTACCCCACCTATTTTGCCAAGGGAAAGGATAGCGGCTTGCTGTACCTCAGGGTCTTTGTCCTGAGTCAGTTTGATAAGGTGAGGCACGGCTTCCTCGTCACAAATTTCTCCGCAGGCGCCAGCTGCCTCGTAACGTACATCAGGGTTGGGGTTGGATACCTCTTTGATCAAGATAGGAAGCCAGGTGGAATCGCAATTCTTGCCCATGGCATAAATGGCGCTATTTTTCATTTTTAGATCAGCGCTTTTGTAAGCGTCACCTATGGCTTTTTTCACATCCGGTAATGAGAGCGGAGCAGCGGCTTCCAGCGCCCGGCGCCATACTTCCGGCGGTTTAGTTGAGTCGAGTAAAATGGCCAGAAGAGCTTGTGAGACTCGGCTGGAACTGGCTGGGCCCAGCCTTTTCAATTCAGCCAGACTGGCGAATTTGCTCAGGCCTTTGGCAGCAGCAGCTTGCACGGTTTCTGAAGGATCTTCATTGAGCATACGTATTAAAATAGAGATCAAGGCGGTTTCTTCATTTTCCCACAGGCCTTCAATGGCTTTGACCCTTACGTCCTTGTCCGGGTCTCTCAGGCAGTTTTTATAGATGCCGTCGAAGTTCAATTCAAAGTTGTCTTCAGCCAGTTCTACCATACGGCTGATGATTTTAAGGCGGCGTTCTAACTCAATTTTCCCCCAGACCTGTTGCAAATAATCCAATTCAGAATTGCTCAAATTAGATAAATCTGCCAACTCGGCATTGACCAGAGGTTTCTCCAGGTCGGCTATTTTATCAATAATCAGTTTGATGTTGGTGGGCACAGACTCCATTTAAGGTTCGTCCTCCTCTTCTCCTTCCTCGCCGTTCTCATCCTGTCCCTGTTCCCAGATAGGCTGAGTGAAATAATCGATATATTGACCCATAGCCTCTGCAGCGGCTTGTTTCATCTTTTCACGGGTTTCTTCAGCCACCCTGCCCAGTTCTACCAGATCGACTTCAATGTCCAGCATTCTGGAAAGCGGGCGGAGAACAGCTAGCGCGGCCATCGGATTTGGCATGCGGGAGGCATACTGGGGTACCTCACCGAGCAGACAAATGCCTTCAATCTCACGTTGTTTAGCCACGCCCAGCAAGATTCCGTTCAGGCCAGCGATCTGCAGATTACCTTTCTGTTTTAAATTCAACCTTTTCAGGTTATTCACCATTTGAGGATTGGTGCCCACTCCCCACACCTTGGGTTGTTCGGTATGGTGGATTCGCGTGAGGGCAGCGGCACAGGTGAAAACCCGCTTTACATGGAACCGCTCCGCCAGGTCCAGAACGCAGTTGGCCAGGTCATAGCTTTTAGTTGGGGGTTGATCGTCGCCCATGAAAAGGATCAGGTCGCTACCGCCTGCCAGGTCATTTTTGCGATAGTAAAACTTGCTTTGAGGAAATTGCGGAGCTTCGATTATACTGTCTTGAACCAGCACGCCGGTGGGATCGAAAAAGTTGGTCGGCAGTATCTCAGCCAGGTCTTTAAAACGTAGTTTGGTGGTTAAGTAGGAAGCGATTATGATGGAAACGTTGCCCACGCCTGGCCAGACTGCCAGCATATTCGGAGTATTTAATTTGGGTCGGGCTGTCAGTTTTATTAAGTTTGTCATAAGCCTCGCTATTCTCTACCCGATTTGGACGACTGATCTAATTAACATTATAACCGGCATTTGAATATGATGGAAAATCCTGTTTTTTCAGTTTCTACTTATTAGTTTAAGATAGAATTCATTTGCTGGCAACTGATATACTGGAGCAATAAATAGCCGGGGTGCAAACTCCGCCTCCGATCCATTTGGCTACTTTGCCAATAGCGGCTGTTTCTTTCAGAATTTGATAAATGTTTCCGGACACCATGGTATTTTTCACTCTGCCTGTAATTTTGCCGTTTTCGACCTTGTAGCCCAACAGCACGTTGCCGCTGAAATCGCCACCCAGCACATTACCCTGTTCAGCTCCCATCAATTGCTCGATAACCAGTCCTTCTTTGATATCCTTTACCATGTCCTCGAACAAGGTTTGGCCAGTACCGATGATCCAGGCGCTGGGAGAGGGCGACATCAAACCGCCTCTGCCGCGGCTGCCGTTGCCTGTACTTTGCGTATGTGCCTGCCCTGCCGTTTGCAGATCGTAAAAGAAATTCCGGATTACACCCTTTTCGATCAAAGGGGTGCGGCGGCTGGCTGTACCTTCGTCGTCGCAGGGGCGGGAGTTGGGGGCAAAATCCAGGGTGGGATCGTCAAAAAGGGAGAAGCGGGTATCGAAAACCTTTTCGTTTAGACGTTGGCCAAGCGGAGAAGCCCCCAGCAATACGGTTTTACCATTTAAAGCCGACATTAAGGCCGGCAGGAAGGCGCTTACAACACCGTCCGGTGTAAATATTACGGGCATTTGCCCGGTAGTTACTTCTGCCGTGTTTTTGGCCAGTTCGAGTTGATTCAGCACGATATCTGTAATGGATTGCGTATCTTTGAGAGGGTGGCAGGACTCCTGCCCCTCTCCTACAAAAAGCATATCGGTATCTCTTATCAATGTTCCGGAAACACCCATAGCGAATCCGCTTTTTTTATATTGAACCTGCCCGCCACGCGAGTTCATCACGGTGAGTGTAACGCTGTCACGGGTAACTCCGGCATCACAGAGGATACCGTTAGTACTTTTTAGCACTGGTTCAATTAATTTTCGTCCCAGTTCGATCATTTGCCCAATGCTTATGGATTCGACTTCGGGGTCAAAAATTTGCACCGCGGGGAAACTTCTTGTTGACGGAAAAGAGAACTGTGCGGGCATACCGAACTCAGAAGTCTCGACTGCAATGTCCACCAGTTGGCGGGGATCGATCTGGCCGCTGGCAGCAGCATAGCCGAGTTTACCATTTTTAATAATGCGCAAAGAGAGGCTGGAGCTTTGCTTGCTCTCAATAGCTTTCAAGCGGTTGGCTTCAAAGTGCACCGGCGTTTCCTGTGATGAAACAGCGTAAACCTCAGCTTCTTCTGACACCTTGCGGGCTAATTCAAGTATCTCTTCCATTTATTTCCCTCCAATCAGGCAGCGCTGGATTCTGATATGCGGGCTGCCGTTTGAAACTGGCAGCGGCGATTGACCGCCTTTGCCGCAGCCGCCGCCCTGGTTCATATCCAGGTCGTTGCCGATGGCATCGATATTCTTAAGGGTTGAGAAGACGTTGCCGGTTAAAACTACGGGACGCAGCATTTCGGCGATTTGCCCGTTGCGGATCATGTAAGCTTCACCGGCGGAAAAGGTGAACATCTCCATGCTAGTGGTCCCGCCGTACCAGTTCTTTACATAAATACCTTCTTTAATGTCGGCGATCATGTCCTTAAAAGTGGTTTTACCAGCTTCGATGTAGGTGTTGGTCATGCGCACGATAGGCGGGTAGCGGTAACTGATGGCCCGGGCGTTGCCGCTCAGGTTCTCCTTCATTTTGGCCGCAGTTTCCCTGGAATGCAGCCGTCCGGTCAGGACGCCTTCCCTGATCAAATAGGTTTTACCGGCCGGAACGCCTTCATCATCGTATTTATAACTGCCGCGCAGACCCGGCACGGACGCACCATCCACGATATTCAAATGCTGGGGTCCGAAGGTCTTACCCAATTGCATAAGCTCACGCAACTGCGGGTTTTCATACACATGGTCGGCTTCGGAAAGATGGCCGAAGGCCTCGTGCACGAAGACCCCGGCCAAAATGGGATCCAGTACCACGGTATATTCTCCGCCTTTGGCCTGCGGGCTGGAAAGCATTTTAACCGCGTTTTGGGCCATGTTGCGCACCTGGTCGTGCAGTCCTTTAATGGCGTTGAAATCACCCCGGCTGCCCAGGCTAAGCCCCACCTGCTGAACCCCTCCGTTATCGGCGGCAATGGCGGTGGTGCGAAGTGTTACGTCCGCCCTTTCCTGCTCGATGTAGCTGCCAGCGGAATTGAGATAAAGGTTTTTCCTGTACCCGTCGGCATAGCCAATCACCGAAGTCTGCAACTTGGGGACTGACCAGATGACTTCATTATATTCATCCAGTATGCGTTTCTTTTCTGCCAGTGGGATTTCCACAGGATTATGCCAGACCTCTGCCTGGGTCCTGTCTACAACGGGCAGCAGCGGATTGACCCTGGCCTCTCCGTTACTGACGTAGCCAGCCTGTTCCACAGCCTGTTTAACCTTAGCCTCCAGGTTGTCCAGATTGTTGAAGCTGACGAAGCCCCATCCACCCTTAACCAGGGCCCGTACATTGCCTCCTACTGCTGCGGTCTTGTCCATGGACTCCAGGTCCTTGCCCCGGTAGGCCACGTGGCTGGCCTGGCTTTCTTCCAGATGGGCTTCAATGTATTCAGCGTCATATTTAGTGACTATGCCAGCCAGCAGGTGACCGGCTTCTTTGATATTCATAAGTTTTTCCTCAGTCTACTAATTTTGAGATATATCTTAATGATATGATCTCTTGAAGGCTTTGACAAGCCTGTGGTGTTCCTGGCACAATCGTTGGGACGGGAGGTGAGTTGGCTTCCCGCGAAGATGGGTTTTACGGCGCAAGAAAGACAGTCGTATACCCATATTGACAAATTCCGGTACGTTAACTAAAATTTAATCAGAAGTTTGATTGGTCCGGCCATCGACCCCGAATTTTCGGAGCGGTGAGCCAGGTGGATCTTTCAAGTTTGTTTTGGGTCAGTCGCTTGGATCGGAAACGACCGAGACGGCAAGTTAAACGAAGTATTTTCGTGCCTTCTCTGGTCAACGGAGAAGGTATTTTTTTTGCCATTTCATCGCATGGGGATAATAAAATGGGAAAACTGAAAATAGGCTTTATAGGAGCAGGCACAGTAGGCACGGCGCTGGCGGTCAGATTAAAACGCCAGGGTTATGATATTGCCGCCGTAACCAGCCGCAGTTTATCTTCTGCCCGCAGACTGAATGAGATGACCGGCGATGTGGTTGTTTATAATACACCTCAGGAAGTAGCCGATCATACCGACCTGGTTTTTATCACCACTACGGATGATGCGATACAGCTTATTGTGGATGCGGTCCGCTGGCATCAAGGTAAGTATGTAGTGCATTGTTCCGGCGCGGATTCTCTGGATGTCCTGGAACCTGCCCGCATGGTAGGCGCACAGGTCGGCTCATTTCATCCGCTGCAGACCTTCGCCAGTATCCAGAAAGCCATTGATAATTTGTCGGGCTCCACCTTCGCTCTGGAGGCTGAAGGGGCTTTATTGGAGCAATTAAAAGAATTGGCGCTGTCATTGGAAGGGCGCTGGATCAAGCTCGACGCCGGCGACAAAGCTGCCTATCACGCCGCGGCGGTTATAACATCCAACTACCTGGTTACCCTGGTGAAGCTCGCCACCGACCTGTGGGGCAGTTTCGGCATACCGGCTGATCAGGCCATTCAGGCCTTGCTGCCTTTGCTGAAAGGCACTCTTAACAATATCGAAAATCTGAGCGTTCCCAATGCCCTCACCGGGCCCATCGCGCGCGGCGATATTGGAACGGTGCAGATTCATTTGAATACACTGAAAGAGACGGCCCCTGCCATTATACCGGCCTACTGCCAGTTAGGGTTGCAAACTATTCCGGTGGCCCTGGCCAAGGGTAAGATCAATGAGAATCAGGCTAAAGAGCTTGAAGATATTTTACACCAGACTCTTAAAACTTTTTCTGAGAGGGACGAAAAATGCGTACAATGCTAAAGAGCAAAATCCATCGTGCCAGAGTGACCGACGGCAATATCGCCTATGAAGGCAGCGTCACCATCGACAAAAAGCTGATGGAAGCCGCCGATATTTTGCCTTACGAACAGGTGCATATTCTGGATATCAACAACGGCGCCCGCTTTCAAACCTATGCCATTGAGGGCGAAGCCGACAATGGGGATATTTGCTTGAACGGCGCGGCGGCCCGCATGGTAGCCAAAGGCGATATCGTGATCATCCTGACCTATCACGAACTGCAAGAGGCTGAATGCAAGGATTACCATCCGCGCCTGGTCTATGTGGATGAAAAGAACCGCATCACTCACACCCGGGGCGTGATGGATGAAGCCCTGGATATATTAAGAGGAAACTAGTGCGTTTTAACATTAACCAGATCAAAGACATGAAGATCAAGGGCGAGAAAATCGCCATGCTGACGGCGTACGATTATTCCACCGCCCGCATCCTGGATGAAGCCGGCATACCCTTGATTCTGGTTGGCGACAGCCTGGGCATGGTGATGCTGGGATACGAGTCCACCATACCGGTCACCATGGAAGAAATGCTGCATCACACCAAAGCCGTGGTGCGCGGCACTCAGAAAGCCCTGGTCGTCGGCGATATGCCCTTTATGACCTATCACATCAGCACCGAAGAAGCTCTGCGCAATGCGGCGCGTTTTATCCAGGAGGCCGGTGCGCAGGCCGTCAAACTGGAAGGCGGTCTAACGGTCGCCGATAAAGTCAGGCGCATCGTAGATTGCGGTATTCCTGTTATGGGACACATCGGCCTTACGCCACAATCCGTAAATGCCCTGGGCGGTTATAAAATACAGGGCAAAACGCCTGCCACCGCCCAAAAACTTTTAGATGACGCTGTGGCGCTGGAACAGGCAGGGGTCTTTGCCATCGTGCTGGAGACCGTTCCCGCGCCTTTAGCGGCCAGGGTTACTCAACAGATCAGCGTGCCCACCATCGGTATCGGGGCGGGCGCCGGTTGCGATGGGCAAGTGCAGGTCATCAACGATCTTCTGGGATCCTTCAGCGATTTCGTGCCCAAACATGCCAAACAGTACGCCCGGCTTTCAGATATCATTAAAAATGCCGTTACGGAATATCACAACGAAGTGAAAAGCGGCGTCTTCCCGTCTGAAAAAAACAGCTTTACCATGGACGAAGCCATACTGGCTAACCTTAATAAACCAGGCTGTTGTTCCCAACCGGAATAGACTGCCCCGGTTTTTCTTCAAATTCACTACAATAGATAGATCTGAAGAAGCAATACGCCAATAATCATTAGCCACGATTTATTAAAGTTCAAGGTTAACTCCCGCCAGCACTACATCAGCTAAAGCAGCCAACAATTATAAAAAATCATCAATTGTTCTGTCCCCGCTCCGCCTGGGAAAAAGCCGAAAATATTTACCTGATATTTACTTTATTTTTACTTTATTGTAACTTTTATTGTTAAGAAATTGTGTTAGACTGAACTGGGAAATTACAAATTT
>CAITCX010000342.1 GCA_903890885.1 uncultured Dehalococcoidia bacterium | reverse complement strand
GCAATGTGCCTAACCTGGTTAAAAAGGGTTTTGATGGGGATATCCACTGCACTTTAGCTACCGCCGACCTGGTTAACATTATGTTAATGGATTCCGCACATATTCAAGAGAACGATATAAACTTTGTCAACAAAATACGCGGGAAACACCATCAGCCGCCGGTAGACCCTTTATATACCATTCGGGATATACCACCTGTGATTAATCTACTGCAAGGCCACGGCTATAACCGCTCCTTTAACCTGGATGGGAACAAAGCTGTTTTCCGAGATGCCGGCCATATAATCGGCTCAGCCAGCACTATTATTGAATTCGAGAACAACGGCCGCCCCTTAAAATTGTGTTATACAGGCGATCTGGGGCGTCCCAATTTACCAATTATCCGCGATCCTGCCCCGGTCACCGATGCAGATATTTTGATCATTGAAAGCACTTACGGCAACAGGTTGCACCAGGACATAACCCAGATGGGCACCAGGCTGGCCAAGATCATTAACGAAACGGTTAAAAGAGGCGGCAAGATCATTGTACCCGCCTTTGCACTGGAAAGAACCCAGGAATTGATATATACAATACACCTCTTGCTGCTGGAAAAGAAAATACCGGAGATTCCAATTTATGTTGACAGCCCGCTGGCAATCAATGCCACCAATATTTTCAGATTGCACGTAGAGGCTTTTGATTCTGATGTCAACGAATTATTGCGGACAGTGGACGATCCATTCGGCTTCAGCAAGCTTCACTACACCCGCACTACAGATGAGTCCAAGATGATCAACGAAACAAAGGGTCCCGTGATGATAATCGCAGGATCAGGCATGGCTGAAAGCGGACGGATACTGCACCACCTTAAAAACAATATTGAAAATCCTTTAAACACCGTACTGATAGTTGGCTGGCAATCGGAAAACACCCTGGGACGAAAAATCCAGGATAAAACCCCTCAGGTGCCCATCTTTGGTGAGCTATACCATCTCAATTGCCAGGTGGAGGTAATGGATGAACTCAGCGCGCATGCTGACCGCAACGACCTGATCAACTGGACTATGCAGGGTAAGGCCAACTGGCAAAAGGTGTTTCTGGTGCATGGAGAGCCGGAATCCTCGGCTTCTCTGGCCCAGGCCTTCAGGGAAAATGGAATCAAAGAAGTTATCGTGCCCAAGCTGGGAGAAAGTTTCATTCTATCAAGTTAGCCCATAAATAGAAATTTAGACGGGCTTCAAGTATAATATACAATGATTCCAGCTGTGGATGGGTGTCCGAGTGGTTTATGGTAGCGGTCTTGAAAACCGCCGATGCGCAAGCATCCGTGGGTTCGAATCCCTCCCCATCCGCCAGTGTTTTTGAGATTAATAAGCCCCTTTATGTAAAGTTTCATAAGAGGGGCTTAATTATTTCCGCCGCTTCCTGCAGCCCGATATGATCATTCAGTAACTCTCTAAAAAAGATCGCCAGAATTCACGCTCAACCAACCACGCTTAAAAATGTCACCTGAAAATTGGGTTTGTTTGGTAAAACTATCATTAAGGCAGTCCATCTCCCGGCGTCTTTTCCCTGGACGAGTAAGATGAGGTCAATAAAAGGACTATTACCTGACCGGATTAACCAGGGATATGATCAAGGAAAAAGCATTCCCCTTGCGAAAGGAACAATTCCCTGAATTGTCCGTGGAACCGGCAAGGTTAGAACCAGCAAGACCAGCGAAATTCTTTAAGAGGTAGAGAAAAACCCGGAAAGAGACGAGGGCGACAGACCGATAATGACAGGCAAGAGCGCAAGCCACCTTAAAGGAGTCGGCCATATTCAGTTTTTAAAGTACGCTTAATGTGGGCAATCAGGACTGGTCATAAATCAAGGTGGAATTCTGAGTTAAAAAGGTGGTTAGCTCATTTCTGGCTTTCTCAACCTGTTCCTCGACATCTTCTTCAGCGGGGGAGGCAGCTTCCAGCTGTTTAGCCAGACGGAGAGCCTGAAGAGACTGCAATTCATGACAGGCTTTGTAGATCTGGTGCTCAAGGGCGGTCTCATAGCGCATGCATTGCTGCCAGGAGCGATAACGATAATCGCCGCCGCTTTTAGTGCGGGTTTTCTCGATGCGAAGAGCCCGCCGCAAGCGCCAGGAACTGCTGACGATACGTTCGACCAGCAGGTTCTCCAATTCACCTTCAGGCTGCAGCTCAACCAGATATTGATTGCGCAGAGCAGCCAGGCGACAGCCGTCTTCGCCGGGCAATAACACTTCCTTAGAAAGTAAACCGTGAGAAACAGCGTTCAAGCGGACAGCGGCCTTGCCCTTCTCAGTTTTGACGCCGCCTTTTAGAGCATTGAGACGGTTGGCCTGGATCTGTTTTTCGGTTGCCATAATCACCTCCGTAGAGTTTTGTCCTCTTAATAATAGAACATTTGTTCTTTTCTTGTCAAGGGGTGGGGATTGACAATTTAGCTAAGCGCCTTATGATTCAGGACCAAGCTGCGCCGCAAGCAGGTATGTATTGAAGGGTCATGGATCAAGGCCAGCGAAGGCTCCGGCCGGGCGGCGGCATGCCTGCATAAGCTGCCCGACCAGCCATTTTTAAATATTCAGGGATAACAATACATCACCTGACAATGGCTTTTGATTTTGTTAAGGTTTCTCTACTGCCTGGCAATTGGTGCTCTTAACGGTTACACGTTAACGGCGAATACTTTCACGTTTTCCGTATGCCGAAAACGGCTGTCACAGCGTGCCCTCAAATTGAACGGTAATCTAGCATTAAATAAGAATATTCACTTCAGACTCAGGATTCAAGATACAGGATTTATGATTTATGATTCAGGAATCATGAGACAAGCACCTAAAATAGTCTCTTAGCAAAAATAACACGCTCCAGATTATTACCGCCAATTATAATAATTAATTTTCACAATATTACTCGAGAAGAAGCTAAGAAATGATCAGATCTATAAGCTAACAAAAATGAATTATATCGTTAATTTGAATATTCTCGTTTTTTACTTGAACTAATTTTTGACAAGCACAGTTCTATAATAATGCATACTTGCACGGTAAGAATGGAATAGTTATAATATCACCAGTGAGGATAAAATGATTATATCCTTTGGCGATGATGCTAATGCCGATCTTTACCACGGAAGAATGACTAATCGAGTACGGCGGTTTTCACCAACAATTATACAGCCAACGCTTCGCAAACTTGATATGCTTAATGCGGCTGAGCGTTTAAAGGATCTACGTGAACCGCCAGGTAACCGTTTAGAGGCATTGAGAGGTGATTTAGAAGGTTATCATAGTATCAGAGTCAATGATCAGTGGCGGATCATATTTCGGTGGAAAGAAAATAATGCAAGCGAAGTATCTCTAACTGATTATCATTGAACGAGGGAAGGACGATGTTACCAGAAAATCGAGTAACTACGCATCCGGGAGAAATACTGAAAGAGGAATTCCTGAACCCAGCAGGAATAACCCAGGTGGCGTTTTCTCAGCACATTGGGGTGCCGCTACAAAGAGTTAACGAGATAATTCGAGGTAAGCGGGGAATTACTCCGGAAACAGCCTGGTTTTTTTCAGAGGCACTTGGCACGACCCCCCAGTTCTGGATGAATTTACAGAATGCCTATGATTTGACGAAACAGCGACCGAACCGAACCGTCAATCGTCTTATCAAAGCAAAGTAATTTCCCAAATTGTGAAAAAAGCTCCTTTGACAACCAAAGAAATTGGATATAGTGTAATGGTGGTTCTGAGATTTATATAATTGAGTTCAATTTGTCAACCTGATTTTTTCTGTGACGTCAACCTGATATTTTACTAATTTAATTGAATTCCTTTAACAAACAATGAACTCAGTGATGCCTTGGTTTAAAACCTCCTGGACAGATTGTTTCCATATATTGCATATATCATATCAAATTCAATTCAGGTTTAATTTCACATTGCCTATTACTGATTAACAATATTAATAGTTAATTACTTTCTGCTTTTTTATACCTGTGTGGACACTAGAACTAATCCACGTTAAAACCGCCGACATATTAACGCGGTCTCGAAAGGGGTCGTATTTAAGCCGGGACGGGAAGTCCTGCCAGTCCTGTGGCTTATCTGAACAGAGAGCACGGCGAAGCTGGCGGGAATACTGGCCGTATTTTAACCGGTTAAGATTGCCTTGAGGCGCTCCGGCGCCGGGACGGGAACCACCGCGGGGCATGAGATGCCTCGACTAAATTACAAATTACAAACTACAAACTTCAAACTTCAAATTCCCCTCACCTTCAATTCCTCTCCCGCAAGGGGAGAGGAAAGCAAGAGAGAGGTAATTACAAGAAGCACGTCGCCTTCGATTTATTTCGGCGGAATGAAGGGCAGCCAGCAACAACCTGGCACAGTTGTCCAGATCCGGTCGGCTGACCGGCAGCGTGAAACTGCTGGGCTGGCTCCTGGGCTTAGTGATGCAGATGCGCGGCGCGAACTTATCCGGGGCAGTGGCATTAGATTTCATTGGTTCCAGGCTTCCAGTCTGGCTGTGTCATCGGCATAGTTCGCCTGATTACGCTGCCTATTGATTCCATGGCCATTTCCCCCGTTATTCATATTTTTCAGAGCAAAAACCCCGGTATAGCCGCGCATAATGGATTGATTCAAAACCTCATTGGGGTCGTCCCCGGCCACCCGCAGTTTTTCCAGCTCCGCCAGGATTAATTTCAAGGCGAGTTCAGTAGAGGGGACCCGCTTGCGTTTGCGTATTTCCAAAAAGCCCTCCCAGACCTCCCTTTTTAAATATTCAGGAATAATTACATTTACTTTAGTTTCCTTTACTTTACTTTTATTTCCTTTACTTTCCTTTACTTTACTTGCATTGCCATGGCACTGCGCCGGCATTACGGCGGCATTGCCATCGCATTGATTGGGCATATCCTGAGGCTGTTTAGACCATCTCTTCTGAGCTGAGCTGCGGGCTTTTTGGCGTTTATTATCAATAACTGCCATACGTCTGATCAAGGAGGGAGACCATATATACTGGTCATCTTTTTCAAACAATTTAAACTCTTCTACGCAATCAGTAATATAGAAATGCAAACGCTCTGCGTCCGCATCCATGCGCAAGGCGATGGCATTAAAACCGTATTTACCGGCTATGGGGAGCTTATAATTAGCCTGGTCTCGCATCTGTTCGATCAACATCCAGTACCAGCCTAAGCCCTCGGATTTGTAGACACTTCTCATTTGCAGGATTTTAGGGTCCTGACTGGCATTACTGTCATGCGGGAAGTAAAAAGCGTCTTTTGCCATACTTTTTTATCCTTAAACAAGTTATCAGTTTTAAGTTTTAAGTTTTAAGTTTTAAGTTTACCGGAGCCTGGTTTTACTGGCATTTACACCTCCCTTTCCAGGTGCACCAGAACTTTTGTTCTATCAACGATAATACCACATCCCCAGAGGATTTTTACTGACAATTTTGTGGAATAGGAGCCTTGGCACTGGAGGTATCTAATGTGGACTGCCCTATCCTGGCAGGTCAATAATTTGGCCAGTAATCCAGCATTTATAAATACGTAAAGTCACTTGAGACACAACGTCCCCTCTGGTTTTTACTTACCTGTTTCAATCTATCGTTTGTATTCCTTGAACCCTTCAACCAACTGTTTAAATGACACCGGTTTATATTTCATAAAGCTCTCATAATCTACAAAAACGAAATCATAAGTTACGGCAGACTGTGCTTTATTGATATCCTCACACCACTGGCGAAGACGCTGCATTTTAAGCGGTACATCCAGTTCTTCTTGTCCCTTGGTTTCGGCGATAACAATCTTCTTCTCCGATAGTTTGACCAGAAAATCCGGGTAGTAAGTGGAAATATCTCCATCAGTGTTTACGTAATCGAGTTTAAAATTCACGGCCCAATAGTTTTTGGCAAACGCCATAACATCGTCACAGTTTTCCAAAAACGAGGCGAAGGTCATTTCAAATCCGCTGTCTACGATGATCTTATTAAAAACACTCTTTTTAGAAATTAAATAACCTTGCTCTTTGGCCACAAAGGGACGGGTGTCACGCAGCTTAATTCGATCTCGAATTTCGGCATTGCCTTTATCCTGTATGGTCAAGGCGTTAATGGCTTTTTTAAAGCTTTCGATTAAAGTTTTGGTGGCTGCCAGCTCAGAAAGGTTGCGCAAAGTATTCGGGCTATCCAGATCTACTTCTTGATTAAACAGTTCGGTCTGAACAAAGGCTTTTACCTTGGGATAAAGGGCGTCATAACCACTTACCAGCTTCAGGTCTTTCATGATAGTCTGCGTAAAATAGCCGATGACACTTCTATAATCAGCTATGCCATTGACTTCCAGATAAGTGGTATGATTGACCTCGCCAGTGGTAATATCCTTGAAGACGATCTCTCGCTGCTGTTCAGGGCTAAATTGCCAGTAGCTTACACGGGTATGTTCCATTTTGGAGATATCCAGGTCAGTCAGATTTTTATATTCTCTGTATATACGTGGTGTGAGTACCGGTATTTCAATATCCAGTTTTGCCAGGTCTTTCTTTGTGTTCTCGTTATCTATTTCAACCACTATGGGAGTTTTGGGCTGAGTGCCTTCACCCATGGGCTTACGTTCCAGCGTCACACCTTCTTGTTGAATGGATTCCACAAAGTTCATAAAGGCCTCGGTGCCCACGACGCTGACATATTCCTCCAAACCACCCGGGTACATTTTTCTTAAACCGCGTCCCAGGGTTTGTTCCGGCAGAATATTACTTTGGGCCGCATAGGCCCGCAGCCCCACGATAGTGGTAACATTGCGCACATCCCAGCCCTCTTTGAGCATCATCACTGACACAATGGCTTTATAGGGGCTATCGTTGCTATCTATTTTATTGGCCAGTTCCCGTAATTTCTCCAGTTCTTCTTTGTTTTTCCCGGTGTTTGATTCGGATATTTCGCCGTTTTCCTTGGTATGAATGATAAGAACGGCATCCTGCAAATCGGAAAAATTGGTTTCAAGGTAGGCCTTGACATCATCGCAGTTTTTAGTGTCATCAGTCATCACAAATAATATGGCTTTTTTACCCATTTTGGCATGCTCGGCATAGGCTTTACGCCACTCCACTACTCCCAAATGAATATAATCCTCATATTTTTCGGTAAATTTGGCGCTTTGTTTTTCCACCATTTTAGCTCGACTGGCTGCATCCGGCAGAATGGGGTGTTTGACCACATTCTGCGAAATGGCTTCTACCAGCGGATAATCGGCAACTGTTTGGACGAAAATAGCGCCACTATTGTGCTTGGGCGTCGCTGTCACATCTACCTGTAAGGAGAGCTCACCACCTTTCTGCAGGAGACGGTTGTGGATGTCCTGAATAGACTTGAACCAGGCCATGCGAGGATCGTGGATATGGTGAGCTTCGTCATTCAGAATAACCAGTTCGTCTATATCCCGGACAATCATGCCCAGGTCAACTTTGGAATCGTTGGTAGCTCCTGTGGGACGTTTGCCCAGAAAATAGTCCATGGTGTTTTCATCATCAGGAGAGGCGGGAATAGCCTCACCGGCATAAACCCGGTGAATATTAGTCAGGAAAATATTGCCGGTAGGGCGGGTAATGCGCACTTCATCCTGCTTATGGAGAGTTAATTGAAAATCGTTGCGCCAGTCATGCCCTTCAAAGCCGTTATCGGGCAAAACCGGGTCATCTTTTAGAAAAATGCGCAGGCCTTGAAAATCTTTATAAATACGATCCAAAACTATGATGTTGGGCGCTATAACCAGAAAATTACGTGCCAGTTCGGACTCCGGCTCATAGAGTTTATGAAAAAAACTCCAGGCTAAAACCAGACTCAATACCTTGGTCTTGCCGGAGCCGGTGGCCATCTTAATCACAAAGCGCCGCCAGGTCTCATCGAACATGCCGGCTGATATAATGCCGGAGCTATCGAAGCGCATCATATCATATTTATCTTTTATCCTGGCTACATCATAAAGATAGACGATAGTTTCCATAGCTTCCCGCTGGGCAAAATAATACTGAAAATCCGCCAACGAGCCATCGGACTGCGGCATTAAGTGGGGAGATGTAAACCACCAGTTAAGCAGATTGCGACTGGTTTCAGTGGCTCCCGAATACCCGTTATCCCGCCAGGCTTTTACCTTCTGGCGTAAGGCTATCACCAGCGGAGGCAGCAGTTTATCCATACTGGTTTCACGCAGGGCTTCATCTGCCGGAAACCAGCGAATTGAAGGATCCAGAATAGCATAAGGTGAGCCTGGAAAATCAGGATGCAAGGCCATTATTTTTCTCCCGCTTCAAGCTGCTTGAGGCTGGTATGCCCGGTTAATAATTTCATCTGCTGAATGGCGATTTGATTGAGTTTGCTCAATCTGATAGCCTGAGGCTCTTTAGTCTGTATAAACAAGGCATTCAAGTTTTCCAGATTGGAAAGACACACCAGCTGCGCCATATTGGCGTAGTCCCGTATATTACCCTTGTCCCCAGGATGAGCATCGCGCCAGGTTTTGGCAGTCATACCGAACAGGGCCATGTTCAGAATATCAGCCTCGGAAGCGTAAACTAAATTGATCTGCTGTTTAGTAAGCTCCGGGGGAATTAAATTCTCTTTAATGGCGTCGGTATGTATGCGATAGTTGATCCTGGCCAGATTCCGGCGAATGTCCCAGCCGAGTTGCTTCCGTTCTGTATCTTTAAGACGTTGGAATTCTGTAATCAGATATAGTTTAAATTCGGGGGAAATCCAGGAGGCAAATTCGAAGGCTATGTCTTTATGGGCATATGTACCGCCTCCATAACGCCCAGGTTTTGACAAAATGCCTATTGCATTAGTGGCATCTATCCATTTTCGAGGTGTCAGGTTAAAACTATTCAAACCTGCCTGACTTTTAAAGGTTACGAATTCGTTACCTTTAAAATTGGGATTATGCAGTTCTTCCCAGATTCCGATGAACTCCACTGTATTGCGGTTGCGCATCCAGCTATAAATCATCGTATCGTCACCGAACTTTTTCACCATATCAGTGAGTGAGATATAATCTTCCTCTTTTTGCTGATAATAGGAAATTTCTGTTCCCAAAACATGCAGCTTACCCATAAAGCCGTCCTCCTTGCTTTTTAAACCCATCGAATTCGATG
>CAITCX010000341.1 GCA_903890885.1 uncultured Dehalococcoidia bacterium | reverse complement strand
CGGCATATTGCAAGCGAAAAAATACAGGTCCTCAAGTCAGGAGCAAAAGACTATATTCTCAAGCCGTATGATTTTCATCACCTCTTGAATAGTATAAACGAACACTTTGGGGCATCAGTTCTTAACAAAAGCTAAAAATCCACCACGTCAGCAATCGATCCATATGCAAATATGGCTTCAGGAAAACATGATTGGCTTGAAAACTTACTCTTTTAAAAAAGTCACTCTCAAGACGATATTTTTATTTTAAGAAACATTCTTGTAACATTAGTGTGATAAACTGTATATAAATGCGGGTTAACGGCATGCGTTAGCATTATATACCGAATCTTTGATTAATGAAGGAGAATTACCAATGCCCCAATCAAACGGAAACGAAATTACAGCCCTGGTGGATATTTATGGAAGCAATGTTTTTAATGACCCGGTTATGCGCCAGACCTTACCGAAGGAGATCTACAAGTCTTTGAGACAGACGATTGAGGATGGATCGCCCCTTGACCCACAGGTTGCCGAAGTGGTTGCCTCCGTAATGAAGGATTGGGCTATTGGCAAGGGTGCAACCCATTTCACCCACTGGTTCCAGCCTATGACCGGTATTACAGCAGAAAAGCATGATTCTTTTATTTCGCCGACCACCGATGGACGTATGATCATGGAGTTTTCAGGAAAGGAGCTTATCAAGGGCGAACCGGATGCCTCCTCGTTTCCGTCCGGAGGCTTGCGCGCTACATTTGAAGCCCGTGGATATACGGCCTGGGATTGCACGTCACCGGCTTTTGTTAAGGACGGCAGTCTATATATACCCACTGCTTTTGCTTCTTATACGGGTGAAGCACTGGATAAGAAGACCCCGTTACTGCGCTCAATGGATGCCCTGAACCGCCAGGCATTGCGTGTCCTGCGGATCCTGGGTAATAAAACGACCAAACGGGTTACCACCACGGTGGGTCCTGAACAAGAGTATTTTATTATCGATAAAAAGCTATTCGACCAGCGCGAGGACCTGATTCTTACCGGTCGTACCCTTTTCGGTGCAAAGCCTCCCAAGGGACAGGAATTGGAAGACCATTATTTCGGCCACATCAAGGACCGTATCGCGGCTTTTATGGCCGACCTTGATACGGAACTGTGGAAGCTGGGAGTAGCCGCCAAGACCAAGCATAACGAAGTTGCACCGGCGCAGCACGAACTGGCTCCGATCTTCACGACAACCAACATTGCCACGGATCACAATCAACTGACAATGGAGACTATGAAAAAAGTGGCTCTGCGCCACGGACTGGTCTGCCTGCTCCATGAAAAGCCTTTTGCCGGTATCAACGGCTCCGGTAAACATAATAACTGGTCTATGTCCACCAGTGACGGCCAGAACCTGCTTGAACCAGGTAAAACACCCCATGACAACATCCAGTTTTTGGTTTTCCTGAGTGCAATCATCAAAGGTGTTGATGAATATGCAGATCTTCTGCGTGTTTCCGCAGCCAGTCCCGGCAACGATCACCGACTGGGCGCCAATGAAGCTCCGCCAGCAATTATTTCGATGTTCCTTGGCGAACAGTTGACCGATATTCTCACTCAGATTGAGGCCGGCGGTGCAACCAAGAGCAAGCCAGGCGGCACCATGCAACTGGGTACCAGTTCGCTGCCTTCACTGCCCAAGGATACTACTGACCGTAACCGTACCTCTCCCTTTGCCTTCACTGGCAATAAGTTCGAGTTCCGCATGGTCGGTTCAATGCAGTCCATCGCTGGAGCCAACTTCTGTCTTAACACCATAGTTGCCGAGATTCTCTGCCAGTTCGCCGATAGGCTTGAGAAGGTCTCCAACGTACAGAAAGAGATTAGCGCGATTATTCTTGAAGTTATCAAGGATCACAAGCGTGTCATCTTCAATGGAAACAATTACTCCGAGGAATGGGTAGCTGAGGCTAAGAAGCGCGGCCTGCCCAATATTAAAAATACTGTCGACGCGATTGCAGCGATCCGTGCGGAAAAGAATCTCATTCTGATGGAGAAGCACGGTGTCCTCTCCCGTGTAGAAATGGAATCCCGTTGCGAGATTAATTACGAAATCTATATAAAGACTGTCAACATCGAAGCGTTGACCATGGTCGAGATGTCTAAACGCTTGATTCTGCCTGCCGTTATCGGGTACAGGGCCGACCTGGCAACCTCGATAGGCAGTGTCCTGGCAATAGACGGCAATGCGGATGTAGAGAAAGCCTTGTTCGCCCAGATCAGCGAATCAATGAAGTCGTTCAGCGCCAACCTCAGCAAGCTCGAGAAGACCATTAAGACTGCAACCGGCTTGCACGGCGATACCAAAGCCCAGGCTGAGGCTTATCGCGACCTCGTCTTCAAGACGATGGGCGAGTTGCGTAAGGACGCCGACTTGCTTGAGACCCTGATCGATGCCGAATACTGGCCAATGCCGACTTACTCACAATTGCTGTTCAATATATAATACGGGACGTTTTAGCAGCCATTTATTAACAAAAAGGGGGAGTGTAAAAACTCCCCTTTTTTTTATAATTAAGGGTATATACCCGTCATTTTCATCAGGATATATTTGACCCTTACGAAAGGCTGACTCTATAATGCGGATATAGGTCGAATGTGGAGTCAGGTGTTGTTGAAAATCACTTTAAATTCCCCGGTAACCGTGGCTTTGGAAACCCTGGGCTGTAAGCTTAATCAAGCTGAGACTGAGCGACTGTCCACAGAATTGGCTGATATGGGCTGCCTGATCGTTAACCCTGATCAAAACGCAGATGTCTATATTCTGAATACCTGCACTGTTACCCACATTGCCGATCGAAAATCCAGACATTTTATCCGCCTCGCTCACCGTCTGAATCCCCAGGCCCGCATTGTAGTTATGGGTTGTTATGCCGAGCGTGCAGCTGCCGAAGTTGCAGCCATTGAGGGTGTCGATCTGGTGATCGGTAATGCTCAAAAAAACCAACTGGCCAAATTACTGATAGAAGCCGGCTATATCGTGCCGTCCAAAATGTTCTGTGAAGCTTCGTTGCCTGACCGCACCCGCGCTTTTATTAAAGCACAGGACGGCTGCAATAACTCCTGTTCGTATTGTATCGTACCGCTGGTGCGTGGGGCTGAAAAAAGTCTCCCGCCTGAGCAGGTGATAGCTGAAATCCGGCGGCGGACAGATTCCGGGTTTCAGGAAGTAGTTTTAACCGGCACTGAAATAGGGCGTTACCGTAGTGAAGGGCTGGATATCCAGGGCTTGCTTGATAGGATATTAAGGGAGACTGCTTTAACGCGGCTTCGACTATCTTCGCTGCAACCGGAGGAAATCACCTCCGAATTAGTGGATATGTGGCAGGACCCCCGCCTCTGCCGCCATTTTCATCTTTCTTTGCAAAGCGGCAGCGATTCCGTTCTGAAGCGCATGAACAGGCACTACACCGTAAATGATTACGGGGAAAAAATAGCACGGTTGCGCCGGAACCTGACTGACGTGGCCGTAACTACTGACCTGATCGTGGGTTTCCCTGGAGAGACTGAAGCGGAGTTTGAGGAGAGCCTGGCTCTTTGCCGCAGCCTGCAATTTTCACGGCTACATATTTTCCCCTTTTCTGCTCGCAAAGGAACCCGTGCAGCAAGCCTGCCCGCTCAAATCAGTTCTCAGGTTAAAAAAGAGCGCAGTCGAAAGATGCTAAAACTGGCTGCCGAAAGTCTGCAGGCTTTCAACCAACTTTTTGTAGGCCGCACTCTGGAAGTTCTTTTTGAGCATTACTCTAACGACTGCTGGACAGGCCTGACCGGCAATTACATAAAGGTCTATTGTCGAACAGATGCCGATTTATCCAACCGCCTTGTGCAGGTAAAAATGGTACAAGCATACCGGGATGGGTTGCTGGCCGAAGCTTCAGTCTAAGCCTGCACGGAGTGGATAATAGTGGTCCTATTCTTTAGATCAAACCAAGCTTTTTAGCCTGCTCCTGCAATCTGCCCCGGTGATTTGGATGTGCTATATTGATTAGGGCTTTAGCCCTTTCTGCGTTGGACTTGCCCTTTAAGCGGGCAATGCCGAACTCGGTGACCACATAGTCTGAATAATAGCGAGGTACTGTAACCAATTGGGAAGCAGAGGCGTTGTCTTTTTCCAGGCTGGGATGCGCGACGATGCGCGAATAATTATCACCGGAAGCGGTGGAAGGCATG
>CAITCX010000340.1 GCA_903890885.1 uncultured Dehalococcoidia bacterium | reverse complement strand
GGTGGTGTGGAAAGTATCAGCAAGGAAATATTTACCGACAGACTCAACAGAGCATACCAGATCGGAATAAACCTGGTAGAAGCAATAAGGGCGGCCCGAAAAGGCTAAACTGTATTCAATACCCTCCTGGGTGAACTGTTTGTCCACAATCTTAAAACCAAAAATTATGATTTTATTGACAACCGGTTTTATGCCCTGCCCAGTTCAGCACAAATATTTTAGTATCGTTCAAAAGTGTAGGTAGAGAAGAGTAATTGCAAAAAGCACAATTCCTTTCTAAGGTAAGTTTGGCGAAACAAAAACCTACAGAAAGGAATTGTGATGGAACAAAAAATACATATAACACTTGGGTTCAAACTTACAACAGGAAAAGTGAATCTCAATGAAATTGTGTATCGGCTAAAAGAAATCAGAGATTCTCTAATGCTGCAAGTGTTGGAGAAGATTCTTACCTGGTACGATACAGTCATTGTGGAGAGATTAAGCAGGACAGCTATATATCCCAGCAAGGCACGGAAAGGACTGGGTCGGCACCAGAGGAAGGCAGATACAGAGCACCGGTACTGCCGAGGTCGTAAAGTACGGAAGATAGGATACCAGGATCGGCTGCGCACCATAAAGACGGTATTTGGGTGCCTTGCCGTACGAGTTCGGCAGGTAGAGTGCTGCACCTGCGGGAAGCGCTATTCACCCTTGTTGCAAGCCTTGGACATAGCAGCCTATGCCCGCAGAGAAACCAACCTTGAGTATGAAGTAACGGAAGCGGTCATAGATACCAATTACCGCCGGCTGATTGATGGGCGGTCCATAGACATATCCCTGGGCGGCATCCATAATATTGTTGTTGGCAGTGATATCGGACAGGTACTGGAAGAACCTGTGGAACTGAATGACTTGTCAGGTATTATGGCAGATGGGACCGGGGTAAAGCAGCAGAAAGGCAAAAAGGGGGAGCTCAGGGCTGTCATCGGTATAACACGGGCTGGCAGAGTAAAGCCACTGGGATGCTTTACCAACACAGAATGGTCAGCGGTTGAAGCAGCGATTAAAAAACGCTTAAAGCAGGAAGAAAAACACGGATCAGAAGAGGCCCGCACCATACCGTTTGTTTATGACGGAGAGCCCGGTCTTGATAGCTTTCTGGCAGGAGTTACCGAAACCCAGCGCTGCACGTGGCATGCTTCGCGGGGCTTGTATCATGCCCTGTGGGAAGACGGGCTGAAGAAAAAGCAGAGCCGGCCGCAGACAGATAAAGTCAAACAACTGGTCGGCATAGAGCTTCCTGCCGGTGATTTTGAACTGCTGAAGGAAGCTGACAAGGAAGACGTAAAGAGCAAATATACGGCCAGCAAAGACGAGATTGAAGAACTGATCAACACGTTCCGGGGAAAGGGGTATCACCAGGGGGCAACCTATTTGGAGAACATAGCAAAACGGCTCTTTACCCATATAGAGATATGGTTAAAAACGGGAGTCATCGCTCCCAAAACAACCTCGTTGCTGGAACGAGTCTTCCGTGAAATTCGCCGTCGGTTGAAGAGAATTGCCTGGGGCTGGTCTGATAGGGCAGTTACCAACTTGTCAAAGATGATTATGATCCGTCAATACTCACGGAATACATGGGAGCAGTTTTGGAAAGAAAAACTGGGTATCAAAGGTTTCTTCGAGATTCAGGTTCTTGCGGTTAGCATCCATTGATACCTACACTTATGAACGATACCAATTAATTGCACACTTCTTTTGCAAAGCGCCACTGTGTAGTCAAAATAAGCATTGCGGCAGCCTGTACTTTTTTTAGCAAATTCTCAT
>CAITCX010000339.1 GCA_903890885.1 uncultured Dehalococcoidia bacterium | reverse complement strand
TCACCGCAAAGGCGCAAAGACGCGAAGAGGACTTAGCGTCTTCGCGTCTTCGCGGTAAAAAAAACTCAACTGATTCCAAACCAACTGAAATTAAGTTCCATCGAATCGATTTCGATTTAGAAAATTTCAATCCAAATTATTCGATCGAGGCAATTGATCCTTCTGCCGATTACTTAAATTATTACACTTCAGGAACACCCACCGAAGGTGTAACCAATGTTAGGGCTTTCAAATCAGTGATCTATAAAAATATCTATCCCGGAATCGATCTCCGGTTTAATACTAATAATGACGGGCAGTTTGAATATAATTTTCTGATACAACCTGGAGCTTACATTGCTTCTATTAAGCTGAAAGTAGCCGGACCAGAAAAGATAAGATCTTATAAAGAAAAAATTCATCTGGTTACCAGCATCGGAGATGTTGATGAAACTATCCCGCTTTGTTACTATACTTTGAATGACATTCGGATCCCTGTGAAAGGTAGATTTAAAAAAATTGCGGATCACCTTTACGGATTTTCTGTGGATCAAGCTATACCAAATGGCGCTGTTTTGCTGATCGATCCTATTCCAACCCGGCGCTGGGGCACCTATTATGGTAGCAGCATGGTTCAGCCTGGTGGCGGTTGTGTAACAGATTACCTCGGGAATGTTATCTTCACAGGAGTTACAGGTGATCTCACTCATATAGCAACTGCCGGAGCATTTCAAACTGTTTTGGAAGGAAATAGTGATGCTTTTTTGGTGAAGTTTTCAACAACAGGTCAACGAATATGGGGTACTTATTATGGAGGAAGTGACAGTGAATACGGAAATTCGTGTTCAGTTGACAATCTTGGAAACATTTTTCTTGCAGGAAATACAAGTTCAACAAACGGCATTGCCACACCGGGAGCCTGGCAAACCATCATGAGAGGAGATGGGGATTCTTTTGTTGCAAAATTCACATCAACTGGTATGAGGATTTGGGGAACATACTATGGAGGTAACGAAATATATCCACCCGGATGGGATTATTTCTGGTACTGCGGCACCGACACCCTTGGGAATGTTTATTGTGCCGGAACAACATCCTCACCTGATTTTATTTCAACTCCGGGAGCTGTTCAACCAAATTATGGTGGTGGTACCGGTGATGGTTTCCTGGTTAAATTTACTGGTGACGGACAATGTGCCTGGGGGACTTATTACGGAGGCAGTAGTTTGGAACAAAACATAAGCTGTGCGGTAAGCAGGAATGGCTTCGTTTATCTTTCAGGGAATACCGCTTCCTCCAATAACATTGCCACCGCGGGTTCGTTTATCCCCGTTTATCTTGGTTTCCCAACATCATTCCTGGCCTGCTTCAATCTTGACGGGCAACGTCTTTGGGGAAGCTATTTCGGAGGTAATTCCTGGGCATATTCTTATGGTTGTACGGCCGACACGGGAAGCAATGTGTATTTTTTTGGGGCTACCAGTTCAACATCAAATATAGCTACTCCAGGAACCTATCAAACATCCATTTCCTCAGGCGGTAATGGATTTATGGAGAAATTCAGTTCATCGGGAGCACGTTTGTGGGGAACCTATTACGGCACTTCATCTCTTGAAGGAGGTGCAGTGGACGATAGTGGTTTTGTTTACATTACCGGAATAGCTTCAAATCAAGACCCATTGATCTTTTCACCCGGTGCATATCAGACAGTTTTCAGGGGTGGGGCTCATGACGCACTACTTGCTAAATTCAGCGGGAATGGCCAAAGGGTCTGGGGTACCTATTATGGTGGAACAGGGCAGGATGAGGGAATGTCCTGTGCCGCAGATCACATGGACAATGTCTATTTGTGCGGTTTTACTTTATCTGACAATAATACCAGTAATAAAGGCCCATGCACCAGGAATCCAAATGAAAATAGTATTGCTTCACCCAATGGTCTTTATACTGAATATGTCTGGTATGAGGATGCTTTTCTTGT
>CAITCX010000338.1 GCA_903890885.1 uncultured Dehalococcoidia bacterium | reverse complement strand
AATGATATTAAGGTGACTCCCACCCAAAACCGCTGGCGTTCATGGAAGGTCAATATTTTTGTTTATATGGTGATAGGTCTGTTCCTGTTTATTGGCAGTTGCCAGGCTGCCCATCTGGCAGGCTGGTGGAATACCTCCGGCAAAGTCTCGGTTACCGGTGAAACCATTACAGCCACGGGCGCTAACCCGGCGGAGATCAGGGGCTTTATGACTATCCAGGAAGTTTTAACCGCTTATAAAGTAACCTGGGAAGAATTCAGTCAGAAATTCAATCTACCTGTGGATACTGCTCTCAGTTCACCGCTTAACACTCTCGAGAAAGTGTCGGCGGATTTCTCGGTAACCAAACTGCGGGACTGGCTTATCGAGAAGGCTAAATAATCAGGGAAATCGCTGTTAATCAGGGGGGTATTAGGCTCGCCAGACTTCCACTGCGGATGTGCGAAAACTCAAGAATAAAACGGTACTAAAAATTGAACTCGGTTCCAGGGGGACACTGGAGCCAACCATCATGGCAGCTGTCACGAGAGAAGATTTTGTTAAAGAGATTGGAACGGCCAAAGAATACAATTCAAAATAAGGCAGTATCAAGGTTTATCCATGGTCAAAAAGGACCGCCCGGCCAGACACCGGGCGGTCCTTGCTCAACAACTATTTGGCCGCTTTGGAAAAATTAATTCTATTTTCCGAATCAGGATACCATTCCGCAAAGGTTTTGGTCCCTTTTCTGATCAATTCCCCATCCCTATAGGCTTCTTCCAGGTAAGTAATCGTGGGAGCAGATTTACTCTTAGCATATGCGTATACATTGTAATCACCCAAAGGTATGTATGACATTGACATATTCTGGAGGGTGAAACCGGTTTTGAAAGAATTAGTAAAAGAATATTTACCAATGGTGGAGGCCCCCTTCCGGTTATACTGATAGCTGAATGACTCCAGAACGTTGCCGTCGGCAGAGATTTTACCGTTCACATCAATGGTAGTAACTTCACCGGTTATGTCACTGGTATGTACGGATTTGCCTGAGAAAGAAGAACCATTCCACGTGATTTGCGGGTTGCCTTCAACATGATCAATTTGGATCGGACCATATGCATTTTCTGTTGAAGTGCCAACACCCGATTCAAAATATTCGTAATTATACCTGGCGTCACCAGTTTGGCCCGTGACATAGCTGGTCTGCTGCAAAAGTGCAAGATTAGAACCGCTAGTTGTTGCGGTAGGAGTAACATCTTCAAAATTAACCTTGGCCGACGCGGATGCCAATTCTTTGCCGTCGCTGCCGATAAGTTTAACAGCGACTTCATAATCGTCGGCGACCGTAAATTTAGTTTTATAGGTGTTAGAGCTGGTGTTCTGTTTCTGCGATCCATTTACGGTCCAGGTGTAAACGGCTTTGGCGGGAGGATTACTGGTCTTAGCTGTAAAAGTGTATTCCTTATTCAGTTCCGCTTTTAAGTTAGAAGGACTAATGGAAAGTTGAAGCGGCATGGCAAACTTATTGCTGGTGATGATACGACCCCCGGCCTTGATGACTACATAGATTTTATCGGCGTTATTAATCTGGTATTTATCAACTTTTTGATACTTCTCGTCACCCACAAAGACAGTGACCGGTTTTAAGGGAATACCCGCTTTGAATATTAAATCGGCGACCTTGGTGCCTTTTCCATTAGTCTCACCCCAGAGCTCAGCCGGGCCGGTATATTGTATGGGCAGATTGCTTTTTTGCCACTCGACGTCCTTTTCGATCAGGTGTTTTAACTGCGTGTCCAGTGTATATTCCTTGTAATTCGCATTGCCATTGGTGCTGGCGTTCTTATTTTCCTTAACATCCAGGGTCAGATCAAAGGTGGGGAAAAATGAATTGATAACTTTGGTGTTGGCTTTGATGGCTACAGGGACCAGGACTTCGGCCTGCTCGGTGGCAAAGGCAGCGGGCACAGTATAGTCCGTCCAGAGCGGCCCAAGAACGTAACTGGAAAAGGTCTTTTGGGTCATGCGTACCGGTTTACCGTTGAAGGTTTTGGAATATACACCCGTTTTGGTGTCAAGGGTCAGTTCACTGAATTGGGGATGAGGGTAGGGGTTCTCATGGTTACTCTGCTTAACCCCTGAAGCTGCATCAGAAACGGTATCATCGGTATAGAAACTATTATTTGTGAAAATAGCTATTTCTTCATACATGTCCTCCAAATTATCAGCGGAATCGATAGCGCTGCCAATAGAGGGTAATACGGGAGCGTCTCTGACCAATCTGACCGTGTCTTTATTGATCGTGCTTTCCAGAGGGTCAGTATCAATGCTGGGGTGAGAATCATTACGCACATGTGACGGTTGAGTAATGTCTGCCATCATATGCATGGTTTCACCCAGGGCGCGGAAAGCCTTGCCCAGGTATACACTTCTGGCTTCAGCAGGCGAACTGACCGTAATATCTGTGTCTCTGAAATCCATACCTTTGACCACTGTTATCTTGCTGTCATCGGGAATTTCCATAGCCTGCTTATAATATTCCATGGCCTTGCGCCAACTGTAGGGGTTCTCAGTTGCTTTAAAAGCCCAATCCTTGGCGCTTATAGTTTCATAAACTTGACTAGTCAGCAATAAATGGTCGGTCAATTCATTTAAACCGTTGACTGCCAGCGGATCATAAAAATGCCTGACGCAGGCCCATACTTCCGGCTCATCAGCGGAAAAGCCCCCATGTGTGACCCATTGGCTGAAAGTTAAACTGCTCTTTTGCATACTAAATTCATAGGCATTCAGGGTTGCAGAAGTAGTCTCATTACCCAGAAATTGCTGGTTGGCAACCAGGGGTGAGTTAGTGAATTTGGGGTTGGAGGTGGAGGCGTTCAGGAAACGGCTCACCGCTGTTTTGTTGATTTCCTCATGAGAGCCGTTAGCCCCCTGCTCCCAGGCCTGGGCCTTTTCAAAATGAAACGAAAAGGTGGTGGTGGCAATGACCAGCGCTAATATAACACTGGTGATATTTTTAATAATCATTTTAGTTTTCATATTTCCTCGCTGTTTTAAAAAGACTCCAACAACCACTTTCCATCTATCTTAATGAAAGTGATGTAAAACGTATTGCCATCTTTTATCAGGGCATACTCAGCGGTTCTGCTAAGTTCAAAGTCTGTATCCAGAGAGAGAAAATTGAGTTTAGCTTTTTCCAGGTCTTTGGCCATCTGAGGCATAAGATCGGGGGATTTAGCTAAGGCTTCACTGTATTTGGCACTGACATCCGGGGAAAAGTAGCTGGCAACCTGTTTAACATCTTTAGCAACCAGGGCCTTTTTAAAATCGGTCATGACAGTCTGGATAGCTGTTTCCTCTTTGTTAAGGTCAGGTTGTTTTTTCCACCAGTCAGGGTCGCCTGTTTCCAGTGGTTCTGGCAAGGACTGGGTTGCGGTCGAAGGCACGGCCGAGGTTACGGTTGGATTTCCGGTTGGATTAGCGGTATTCTTGCTGCATCCCGTGACAGAAACTCCAACCAGGAGAATCAGCAGAAGTGAGAAAACAATCAGAAATCCAATTATTAAGCGCCGCATCGATACCCCCTCATAATAAATGAGAGAACTGTCTGGCAACTCTCTCATTTTCACTTTCCCATTGTATTAATCCTAGCATATTCAGTAGCTGGTTTATACAGGCCGGATTTCTCGGTAACTAAATTGCGGGATTGGCTTATCGAGAAAGCATAATAATCAGGGAAATGGCTGTTAATGCCGAAGAGAAATATTTCATGAGATAGTCCGGCACAGGTATATTCTCGCGGGATTTCAGGTGGTAACGAGATGCCGGTTAGCTATTTTAAGGGTATCGTGAAGCTAAAGGTGGAACCTTTGCCTAACTGGCTTTCCACCCATATCTTGCCGCCGTGGGCCTCTACGATAGCTTTTACCACCGTCAAACCCAGGCCCAATCCCTTAATGTTGTGCTGGTCCTGGCCTACGCGCTGGTAGGGCTGGAAAAGAACTCCCTGGTCTCCAGGGGATATCCCTATCCCTTCATCTTTGACGGCTATCAACAGATTGCCCTCGCTCTGCCTGGCTGATAGCAGTATGCGGCTGCCTTCAGGGCTGTACTTGCTGGCATTGGAGAGCAAGTTGACCAGCACCTGATCCAGGCGGGACTGGTCCAGGTTAACCGCAGGTAAAGTCTCAGAAAGCTCAAGTATTAACTGTTGTTTACGCAGGGTAACTGAAGGCTTGTAGCGGGAAACGGCCTGCTCAATGAACTGGTGCGTGTCTGTGGCTTCTTTATTGAGGGTAATAGTGCCCCTGGCAGACCGGGCCAAAATCAGCAATTCATCCAGGCGATTGTTTAGTAATTTGGTCCCTGTAAAGATGTTATCGGCCAGTTTCCGCGGTACACTTTCCGAATCAGGAGGCAGAATCTCCCGCAGTATGCCGGAAGAGGTGAGGATGGGCGTCAGAGGCCCTTTCAGTTCATGAGCTAATACATCAATAAACTGGATTCTATTTTTGGCTTCTTCTTCAAGCTGCTGGCGTAATTTCGTTTCTTCAGCATAGGCAGCCTGCAGTTTCCCCTCGCTTTGTTTGTGCTCGATGATGCGTCCTGCGCGATCTGCCAACCTGTCTATGAGCAGTCTCTCTTCCTTGAGGAAAGTTCCCTCGTCCCTATTCGGCCTTTTCTCAAGGTAGCCCACTTCAAGGTGCCCCACTATCGTTTTATCCACTTTGATGTGCGCGGTCAACTTCCAGGGAGACTCCCGGTAGTTTTGAGTGCGCACATCTTTGTTGCCCAGTGTTAACCTGCAGAAGGTGATGTCCGGATACAGCCAGCACTGCGGCAGCATGTTTAAAAACTCCTGCAGCACTCTGTCCTGTTCGATATCCTGCGCACCGTGCAGTTCGTACAGGGCACTAAAGGCATAATGCTCCTGGGCACGCTGGTTCTCGATTCTCTTGCGCTCGGTGACATCTGCAAAGGAGGCCTGTACGCAGATGGGTTGATCGGCATCGTCCAGGACCACGCTTGCCGCAACATGGATTAACATTTGAGAGCCGTCCCTGCGCAAGGCGGCCGCGTCCCCTCTCCAAATTGGCTCCTTGCGTAAACCCTCCTTGATCTCCTCTATTACCCCGCTATTGGGACAGAATCCCCAAACCGGCTTGCCCAGTACCTCTAGCGGGGAGTTATAGCCAAACAGGTTGAGAAAAGCGTTATTAACATAGGTAAAATTCCCTGCCATGTCGATGGCCACAAAGGCATTGATAGCTGATTCTATGGCCCGATCTTTAATACGCAGCGCGTCTTGCTCTCTCTTGCGCTCGGTAATATCACGTACAATGGTTCCTGATCTAACGGTGCCCTCGTCTTTGATAGTGAAAGAGAAAGTTTGAATAAATTTGGTGGTTCCATCAGCACATTGGATTTCCTGTTCCCTTTCCTGACCTTTCCATTCCTGCATTGATTCAAGTAGGTTCTTCACTCCGGTTTTCACCTGTTCTATCAGTTCCGGTGTCTTCATTTTATCGATAATCAATTGCACCTGAACTTGTTCGGCAGGTAAGCCTATGGCATCGTATCTGTTTATCCCTGTTATAAGTTCCATGCCTTTGTTCCATATATCGATGTTTCCGTTTTCGTCGGTGACCATAATGCCGTCTGGTGATTGTTCAATAAAATTACTTTGAATGAACTGCTGAGATGTCCTTGTCAACATCTGCAGTTGATCATTCTGCCCTGAATTGGGGATTCTTGGGGTTTCGGTTGAATTACCCTGATTCAATTTGGCACTCCTTCTTCCGGTCAGGTGAATATCAGTTTATCCGCTGACTGTATAAATAGAGTTAGAACAGGTTGTTATAGATTTTATACATAGTTTTAGCCGACAGGGCATTATAGCATACTTTTTTGACCTGAAATTGGTCTTT
>CAITCX010000337.1 GCA_903890885.1 uncultured Dehalococcoidia bacterium | reverse complement strand
TTCCGTATGCATTTTTGCTAGATGGCCTACTGTATAACATTCATCCCCATCGGAAAAAACGCTCATCATTTCAAAACCCACAAGCCTCTTCTTAACATCACTCAACCTGAAAAAACCGTCCGTGCCTATTTGAACATGCTCAGTACTGCCGTCGGCCCAGGTAATTACCTTGTCCAATAAATAGTTACCGTCTGGTTGCACGTTGGCTTTGGCAGGCTCCGAAGAAGCAGCAAAAGCAGCAGAAGGGACTAAAATTTGGGAGATCATGACGAGGCAGAGAAAAACAAATAAACATGACAGTAGTTTATCCGTCAGCTTTTTCTTGTGGCTAAACCTGCCTGAGAACTGTTTATTAGCCTCTATATAGCGCTGGACAACCTTACTTGTGCTTAACACGGTTTTTCTCCCTGTACCAAACTCCGCCGGCGAAGCCTGCCAAGCCCCGGCGGAGTTTCAATATTCGCCCGGTATTTACCGGGCTGTAATCAATATACGATGCATCGTATTAATAGTGAATAGCGTTTTAGTCCATTTCCCATAGCCCAAAAGTACTATCATTACTAAGGTACGGCGTTGAAGCTGGTAAGAAAGTACTATTAGCTGACATGTACAAAAGTACTATGCGCTAAAAGGAAATTGCTGAGATTGATTGAGTCGGCAATGAGACTCTGTTAGAATAGGTGTCAAGCATGGGTTTTCTCCCTGTGCCAAACTCCGCCAGCGAAGCCTGCCAAGCCCTGGCGGAGTTTTAATGTTCATCCCCTGTATTTACTGAGGGGATTGGAAGCCCTGGCCTGTGCCGGACTATGCCTTGTTGTTTCTAAACTTTTTCAGGAAACCCAAAATCATGTCCTTTGAGAAGGCGCCGATAACAACCATACACACAGGTACCGCCATCAAATGTATATCCGGGTATTGGTCTGTCCAGTAGCGGAACCATACCGGTCCGATAATGTCTTCCCGTGACGTCAGCCAGCCCCTGTGAGAATCATAGCTGCTGTTCCTGTTATCGCCAAGGACAAAGTATTTACCGGCGGGAATGGTTTGTTCCGCGCAATAATAGTCAGGTGATTGCATGATATAGGGCTCAGCCAGCGTATGGCCGTTAACAAAAACTTTTTCATCTGCTACGGACACCCTATCGCCGGGCACAGCTATTATGCGTTTAATGTACTGCGCTGTATTTGGGGGCGGAAACGGGTTAAATAGCGATTGGCCCGGCGTGCCCGGCGAGTATAAGGCGATGACGTCCCCCGGTTTCGGCTCACCCGCAATATAGGCCAGCTTATTAACAATGATGAAATCCCCCTCCTTGAAGGTTGGTTTCATGGAGACGTCGAAAACCTCAAAAGGTTTAATCAATATTTGAAGTCCGGTAAAGGCAACTATTGTGACAAACAGGGTAATTGTGATAGTCAATATTGTTTTCAAAATAAACCGCCCGTCCCTATGGACTTACTTTTACTTGCGGCTGCTGCATGGTATCCGCCAGGAAACCGAGCACATCATCCCTGGAAAAGCGCCGGTCACCGCGCGGCCCCATACGGTAAGACTTGATTATCCCCTGGTCGCTCCATCGCCTCACGGTATTAATGTGGACATTCAGGAATTTGGCTAATTCACGTGTGGTAAACATCAATTTAGCATGCCCGTTATTTGCCATACGGTTACCTCTTCAAGCATCATTTAAATCATCAAATTACACTTAATAATGCTCTACAGTTACTTTAAATCACTTTAACTCCAATGTGAATCACCCAATAGTCCTGATTGGAATAGCCAATTAGTCATATGCCTATTGTTTAAATAGTCCCGTAATCCGTGGATTCTCAAAAGTTTCAAGAAAAACGGGGCGGGGGAAGGCTGAAACCAGTTGATTTAAAGTTGACAGGGGCAAGAATCACAAGTTTTTCGCCCTCCAGTCAATATTTCAGCCCGGTTAAGTCAGCTTAAATGGGACTGCCGGGGCAAAAGGCCAATAGTTCACCCGCTATGCCCTTAGTCTGATGAGAATAAATAGATGGGCTTTTACTTCAGCCAGGCGGACTTAAGGGGAGCAAAGGTCTAAGGTATGACGGTAGACACCGGCGCGGTATTCCATGACATAGCCGCTGACGCGGTAGTTTGCGGCCTGGTTGGCCACAGTATCGGTGACATTCACCACGTCCCATAGCTCTACACCACAATGTGGGGGTATGGTAATCTGCGCGCGCTTGCCGTCCAGGCGGGCTTTGGCGAGGACGGCGGCGGCGACGGCGGCAGCGATGGTGGCTGAGTAGACAGCGGCATCATGGTGGGCGTCGAGGCGCTCTCCGACGAGGTCAACATCTGCCTGGGTGATGGCG
>CAITCX010000336.1 GCA_903890885.1 uncultured Dehalococcoidia bacterium | reverse complement strand
TATTTTAAAAGAGGATATCGATGCGGTGGTGAACTTCGCCGCCGAGTCCCATGTGGATCGCAGTATCATGGACGCCTCCCCCTTTGTTAAAACCAATGTCCTCGGCACGCAGGCGCTCCTGGATGGGGTCAGACAGCACAAGGTAAAAAGGTTCATTCATATCTCCACGGATGAGGTTTACGGCTCGCTGGGCGAAAAAGGCCAATTCAACGAGGAGTCGCCGCTGGCGCCCAACAACCCATATGCCGCCAGCAAGGCCGCGGCCGATCTGCTGTGCCGGGCCTACTATCATACATATGATTTGCCGGTGATCATCACCCGCATCTCCAATAACTTCGGCCCCAGCCAGTTCCCGGAGAAGCTCATCCCCCTGGTCATCACCAATGCCGTAGAAGGCGTCTCCATCCCCGTCTACGGCGACGGGCTCAACGTGCGCGACTGGCTCTATGTTGATGACAACTGCCATGCCATCGATCTGGTCCTGCGTAAAGGCAAGGCGGGCGAGGTTTATAACATCGGCGGAGGCTGCGAGGTGAGCAACATCGAGCTGGTGAAAACCATACTCTCAAAGCTGAAGAAGCCGCACTCGCTTATCAAATACGTGGAGGACCGGCCCGGACACGATAGGCGCTATGCCCTGGACTGCGGAAAGCTGGAGAGACAGTTGGGATGCAGGCAGGCGGGCTCCCTTGATGCGGCGCTTGGTAAGACTATTGAATGGTATCTGGAGAATGCCGACTGGTGGAAGCGGGTGAAGAGCGGGGATTATCAGGCGTATTATAAGAAGCAGTACGGCAAGCGCGGACGTAAGTAAAATATGAGAATACTGATGCTTAATTACGAGTACCCTCCTCTGGGCGGCGGGAGAGCGGTGTTATCTTTGCACACATAGAGGCCGCTGGCATAAAAAACCTAGCGCTAGGAGCTTATCTTGGTGAATACATGGAGTGAGATTCAATATGCAAATGTCTGGATGTTATAGAAATTATGATCATGTAAAAAGATTCATAGCCTATTTCTATCAGATTGATTTAGTAATGAAGATGAAACCTGATAATGTTCTTGAGATAGGGATTGGTAATAAGACAGTCTCTAATTACCTGAAGCAAAACGGAGTAAAAACAGATACTTGCGATTTTGACAGCGATCTCAAGCCAAATTATATTGCAGACATAAGGCAGCTTCCATTCAAAAACAACTCATATGATCTTATACTCGCATGTGAAGTGTTAGAGCATCTCCCATGGGAAGACGTGGATAAAGCATTACAAGAACTTAACAGAACTACAAAGAAACACGTGATTATATCAATTCCATATTCTGCCGCAACATTTGAATTAGTCTTTAATTCTATATTCATCAAAAAGATACTCAAAAAACAATTCGTTGATTTATTTATTAGAATACCAGCCTTCTTCATAGGTATTCATTTTGATGGTGTACATCATTGGGAGATGGGACGAAGAGGTTACCCTATAAGCAGGATCAGGAAGACTTTGAGAAAATATTTCAGAGTTTTAATAGAAGTCAGACCAGTATTAGATTCGTACCATTATTTTTTCGTCTTGGAAAAGAAATCGTGAATCACTCTGAGGTGCTGGAATGAGAATCCTGATGCTCAACTACGAGTATCCCCCTCTGGGTGGAGGCGGTGGTGTTATCTTTTCTCACATAGCGGCCGAGCTGGCGAAAAAACATGAGATTGATATCATCACCACGGGGATGAAAGGGTTACCTGAATTTGAGGAGCAGGACGGGGTGAAAATACACCGTGTCAGGGTGATGGGACGTGCTGACAAAGCCACAGCAACATTGTTGTCGCTGCTGTCCTTTCCTTTATCCAGTATGCTGAAGGGCATCAAGCTGTGCAGACGAAAAAAATATGACGTGATAAATACCCACTTCGCCGTACCGACCGGACCAACCGGGTTGGTCTTATCAAAGCTGTTTGGCATACCCGACATCCTGTCTATCCACGGCGGGGATATTTATGATCCCAGCAAGACCCTTTCCCCGCACAGAAATTTCTTACTAAGGAAAATGGTGGCGTATGTTCTTAATCACTCGACCTACGTATTAGC
>CAITCX010000335.1 GCA_903890885.1 uncultured Dehalococcoidia bacterium | reverse complement strand
TTCCTTATCCTGCCCACGGTGGTAGACATCCCATTTTCGGTATTACGGTCAAGCCTGGGCTGGGGTCTGAAGGGATCGGTATTAACCGTTATCATCTGATTGGGAGCCGATGGTAACCCCAAATCTTTCAAAGGATTGAACTCCCTCATTACTCTGGCCACGTCATCCGGCTGGCAGGGTTTTTGAGTCGCGACAAAAACCGACTCGGTGTGTCCTTCCAGTACGTTGACCCGTGTGCATGTGCAGCTCACCAGAAAATCGGCAGGCATAATAGTATCACCGATCACCGTACCCAGAATTTTCTGAGTTTCTTTCTGGACTTTCTCCTCCTCACCGGAAATAAAAGGCACTACATTATCCAGGATATCCAATCCGATTACACCGGGATTACGCCCTGCACCGGAAAGAGCCTGGAGAGAAGTCATGAGTACCAGCTTTATACCGAAAGCATCAAAGATAGGTTTCAGTGTGATAGCCATACCTGTCGTGGTGCAATTCGGATTGGGAGTAATAAAACCCTTCCATCCCCGGCCTTTGCGCTGCTTATCCAGCAAAGCAGTTTGGGCAGAATTTACGCCTGGAATCAGAATGGGTACGTCTTTCTCATACCGGTATGCTGAGGCAGTACTGATTACGGGCTTGGTAGCGGCAAACCTGGGTTCCAGGATCAGAGCCTGATCTGATTCAATGGCTGAAAAAATCACATCGATATTTGAAACGTCCATTTCTTGCGCATTCTGCACCGGCAAACTGAGTACTTCGGGGTTACAGGCTTCCTCGCAATACCATCTAAAAGCACCGCTCTTAGGATCAGTGATTGATTCCTTGTAGGTTTTACCCGCCGACCTTTCTGAAGCAGCCAGGGCGGATATTTTTATCCATGGATGGGTTTGAAGCGCCACGATAAATTGTTGACCAACAATACCGGTAGCCCCAACGATTGCCGCTCTGATCATATTAAATCCCCCATCTAAATTCACGAAATCGAGTATAATCTTAAAGGTATTATAGCGTATGAAAATCGATGTAACAAATTCCTATTCGATTGCGGTAATGTTCGATGGCAGCTATTGACAATATGCCTTGCTGTGAGGCAAAATTACTTACTTGTTATAGAAATTATGATTAAATTAATTCTTGCCGATGATCATCAGGTAGTCAGAAAAGGGTTTAAAGCTCTCCTCTCCATAGAACCCGATCTGGAAATAGTGGGCGAAGCCGGAGACGGTTATGAGGCCCTCAAGCTGACTGAGGAACTTCAGCCGGACGTTCTGGTGTTGGACCTTATGATGTCTGGCATCAACGGATTGGAAGTAACTCGCCAGTTAAATAAGAAGCCTGGCCATACCGCCATAATCATCCTTTCCATGCACAGCAACGAGGCCTACGTCCTGGAGGCTTTACGTTCCGGAGCAAAAGCTTATGTTCTTAAAGAATCTCCCACAGAAGAACTGGTGCGAGCTATACATGAAGTATATTGCGGACGGCGCTACCTTAGCTCTTCATTAACTGAACGGGTTATCGAAGCCTACACTAAAAACACTGAGACCCAAGCCATTGATCCCTACGACCAGTTGACTTCCCGTGAGAAGGAGATTCTCCAGTTGGCCGCCCAGGGGCACACCAATAATATGATCGCCAGCCGCTTTTTTATAAGTCCCAGAACAGTTGAAACCCACCGCACTAACTTCATGCGCAAACTTAACCTGCATAATCACTCTCAATTGATTCAATTCGCCATTCGACACGGGCTTATCCCCGACCAGACTAAATAACCCACTCCATCTTTTCCGGTAGACGTCATATTCTTTTACTTGTCTGGTTACAGGCAAACAGGTCTGAATAAATACGTACTTCTACGGATAACGCCCTTAATCAATTTTGTCCATAATGTAAATAGCAAAGGGTAACTGTGAAATGCTGATTTAGTATGATAACCACTTATATCATCGGGATATTTAATGATAAACATTATTCTGGCTGACAATCATAAGTTAGTGTGCCAGGGGTTGAAGGCACTTCTCACCACTGAACCGGATTTCAATATCATTGGGGAAGTGGCGGACGGGCTAAGTGCAATACACCTGGTAGAAAGTATTAAACCGGATATTCTGGTATTAGATATGATGATGCCAGCTATAAACGGGTTAGAGGTCATACGCACTTTAAACGGTAACGGTTCAAAAACCGCAGTAATTATCCTTTCCATGCAGAACTGCGATGCCTATGTTTTTAAGGCCCTGGCCTTCGGAGCTAAAGGATATGTTCTTAAGGAAGCGCCGTCTGATGAACTTGTCAAGGCCATCCGGGAAGTGATGGCCGGACGCCTGTATTTGAGCTCCGGGATTCCCAGTGACATTCTGATTCAATTTCAATCTCGCTCTATAAAAGAGGACCGCACAAATGCACTTTTTAATATGCTGACCCCCCGGGAGAAGGAGATTGCTCTTCTGATAACCCGTGGATTATGCAGTAAAGAGATTGCCAAAATATTGTTTCTCAGTATCCTAACCGTCGATACTCACAGGGCTAACTTGATGGAGAAGTTGAATTTGCACAGTCACACTCAACTTGTGCAATTTGCCGTAGAAAACGGACTCATCGATGCAAACTCAGATCTTCATAATAACTAATAACAGCGCTTCACTTCCTGCGGTTAACCTCAGCCTTTTTACTTAATTCATTGAATAATTAACTACGTACACATTTCCCAAAAACTACGGTTTTATATACGGTTTTTTTACGTAGGTCTACGGATATTAACAAAAACAATAAACCTGTAACCTTGAAGATGCAACATGAAAAAGGATGTAAACGATTAGGAGAAAGGCGATGACTACAAAAACCAGATTCAGCCAGTCGACTCCGAAGAAACCCGCTACAAACAAACAACAGGAACCATCCCTCTTTTTCGGTTGTACTGGCGAGGCCAGAATTGAAGAGAGCTGGCCTGAAAGTGAATCCAACATCGCCCTGAATGGTGTGGCTGATACGGATAATCTGGTCTACATATATTTATCTGAGATGGGGCAGACTTCCAAACTGAATGCTGCGCAAGAGAAGAACCTGGCCAG
>CAITCX010000334.1 GCA_903890885.1 uncultured Dehalococcoidia bacterium | reverse complement strand
TGATTGGATTAGAGCGGGCCAGGCGGCCATGGATTTTGCCGTCAAGCGTTCGCCGGTTATGGACTCCCAACGAATTGGTATTCGGGGCTTTAGCCTGGGTATCCGCACCGCCAGTCAAATAGCCGCCAACGACCCTCGTTATGCCGCCATTGCTACCCACGGGTCCGGTTTAGGAGGGGGAGGGGGTGGCGGACGCGCCGGTGGGGGCGGGTCACCCAGGAGAGGAGGTCCAACGGGTCCGGACCCTACCCTGAAAGAAAAGGTGATGTTTATGCACGGTTTTCAGAATGAAGAAGAATTTGACCGTGAATTTCACCAGCGGGACACTTTTGAAGGGGTACCTCAAAAAATCCAGTGTCCCTTCCTGATCGTTACTGGCCAAAGTGGTGGTATGGGGCCCGTTTCAGGTACTGTTCAGTTTTATAATGATTTGAAGGGGCCTAAAAAGCTTATGATGTACCAGGGGGAAGGTCATGAAATCAGGCAAACCTGCGATGTTGATGCCATGATAGCCGATTGGTTCAGGGATAGATTTGATGGAAAGCCTATGGTAAACGAGATCGTTTCTGTTGACTCTAGCGGCATAGAAACCAGGAGATAAATACTGACCAGAAAGTCCACCATAGTACTTGGTTGTGTCTCTGTCATTACCAAAATTATTGGTTAGAGACTTCGCTACGGAGTTATGTTATTATGGGTGCAAAAGAATACACCCCTGTGTTATAAGCTGAATTATGGAATTATCACGTAGAGAGTTAATAAAAAGCCTGCTGGTACTCGGATCAGGAGTGGCTGTTGCAGGCAGTCTTGAATCACTTACGGGTTGCAGTGCCGAAAATACGCAGGCGCTTCCAACTTCAAGCCCATCAACAGTGCCTCCAATTTCAACCCCCGCGCCTGCTTCCCCATCTGTGATGGTTCCCTCTCCCCCGCAAATGCCTTACCTGGCAGTTGCCCGCGGCCAGAATCCGGAGGCCATAGTTCAGGCCGCCATTAAAGCCCTGGGTGGTATGGAACGCTTTGTAAAAAAGGGTAATGATGTCATTATTAAACCCAATATATGCGTGGCTTATCACACCTTTGAGTATGCGGCCACTACTAACCCTGAAGTGGTCGCTGCCCTGGTAAAATTATGTCTGGTTGCCGGAGCCAAACGTGTCCGGGTCATGGACCAGCCTTTTGGCGGTACCGCCGAGCAGGCCTACCAGATAAGTGGTATTTCAACAGCGGTTAAGGCCGCCGGCGGCGAAATGGAAATCATGAGTGCTATGAAGTTCAGAGAAGTCCCCATCCCTTCGGGTCGGGACATCACGAAATGGCAGGTATACGGCGAGGTACTGGATACAGACGTTTTGATAAATGTTCCGATTGCTAAACACCATAACCTGGGCAGGCTTACACTGGGCATGAAGAACCTCATGGGGCTGGTTAAGGACCGCAACCAGTTTCATTTCAATCTGGGTCAGCGCGTAGCGGATCTTACCAGTCTTTTACGTCCCCAGCTGACGGTGGTGGATGCGGTGCGGATTCTTACTAACCATGGCCCTACCGGGGGCAGCCTCGATGATGTAAAACTAATGAATACCGTTATTGCCAGCCACGATATTGTCGCCACTGATGCTTATGCCGCTACTCTGTTCGGTTTGACGGCTAACGATATTCCCGCCATTCGTGCCGCTATGGAGATGGGGCTGGGCACCACCGACTTGAAAAGCCTGAAAATTGAAGAAATTAATGTTTAGAAGAGACCATTATGACCGCTGACGCTGCTCTGAAAAGGAAAAAGGTAGTCTCCCCAAAATGGATTTGGGTACGCCGTCTGGTGCAGACGTTTTTCCTGCTGGTTTTTCTTTACCTGTTGGTGGCTACCATTCAAGGAATTACCGGCCGTTTGCCCAACGACCTCTTTTTTCTGCTTGATCCGCTGACTGGAATTTCCGCTTTCCTGGCCAGTCGCAACTGGATAGCCCCGGCGATGCTGGGTATTCTCACACTGGTTCTGGCAGTGATTATCGGACGCGCCTGGTGCGGCTGGGTTTGCCCTCTGGGTACTCTTCTTGACTGGACTCCTTCTCGCCGCCAGCCTAAAAATCCGGCTGTATCTCCTGTCTGGAGCCAGGGTAAATACTTGCTGTTCTTTGCAATTATCCTGGGTGCGGTTATGGGTAGTCTGGCCTTGATAGTATTGGACCCGATTACAATACTCTTCCGCACTTTTGCAGGGGTTATCTTGCCTGGCCTTAACCAGTTAATCGGGAGCGCAGAAACCTGGTTGTATGGTTTTAAGGTCTTGGAGCCTGCCCTGGATGGAATTGATGGAGCTTTGCGAGGGTGGTTGTTAAACAATCAGCCTTTTTATCTGGCTAACCTGTGGCTTCTGGCTGTCTTGGCGGTTGTCCTGGCCCTCAATGCACTCCGCTCACGCTTTTGGTGCCGCTACCTGTGCCCCCTGGGCGGCATGCTGGGATTGATTTCGAAGGTCGCCTTTATCCGCCATAGAGTGGATGCTGAAAAATGTATATCCTGCCGGAAATGCTCTTCGCTTTGTCCGACTGGCGCCATTTGCCCTGAACATCATTTCGCTGCCAATATCTCCGAATGTACAGTCTGTCTAAACTGCAAGGAAGGTTGTCCTGTCAGAGCCATTTCCTTCGGAAAAGCCCAAAAGAGCATGTATTCCCAAAACACCCAACGTCGCTGGCTTCTCTCTTCCCTGGGCGCAGCAGTCGTGGCTGCGGTTTTCTTTCGCTTTATTCCTTCGTTATCCGCTGCTGCTAATAAATTGATCAGGCCGCCGGGAAGCACTGAGGCCAGCCTGAATAACCAGTGTATTCGCTGCGGTGAGTGTGTCAGGGTTTGCCCGACGGGCGCTATTCAGCCCAGTCAAAAGGACAGTCCGTCCAAACTGTGGACACCGGTTCTTGAAACCCGGCGAGGTTATTGTGACTATTCCTGTAATTCTTGCGGTGCTATTTGTCCTACTGGAGCTATTGCCAGCCTTCCTCTGGAAACTAAACGAAAGACTGTCATAGGATTGGCCAAAATCGACCAGACCAGGTGCATTACCTGGGCAGAAGAACGGGATTGTATTGTCTGTGAGGAGATGTGTCCGATTCCGGATAAAGCCATTAGACTTGGCAGTGGGGGCGGTGGAGGAGGTTCGGGTCGGGGAGGACGTGGAGGCGGCTCAGGCCAGGGTCGCCACCCCCAGGTAATAGCCGAACTCTGCACAGGCTGTGGAATTTGTGAGCAGCAGTGCCCTGTGGCCGGTGAATCCGCCATCCGCATCTTTCCGCCTGAGACATAAACACGAATAACTTCGATTTGGCATTGCCAGATTGATTCCAGTCTACTTTTATCATCAGGTCAATGGGAAAAGCTGTTGGTGGCTGGAAACTAATAAATTAAGTAGACTTATCTGTTGTATTACCGTCTATTTGGAAAATCGAATTTACGATGCGGTTTAAAAATTTCATGGTTGATGTTTGTTTAAAACCAGCCAGGAATGCCACCACGATTGAAAGAGCTGTTACCCCCACCTGCATTGTAGTTGTCTTGCCTTCTGTCGTTGTGGCTGAATTACTGATGCTTGATAAACCTGCCTGAAACACCAGGTAAACGACTGCGCCTAAAGCCATGCCTATCAAAGGGTGAAGATAATACCAGGGTTGGTATTGTTCATCAAAATCCTGGTGACCAAAATGAGAAATTAAAGCTCCCAAAGCATCAATTACGCTGCCTATCCCTCCCCACATCGCACAGGCCAAAATACCAATAGCCATCCCGCTGGATTTACCACTATCAGGAAATAGTGATTTCCATGCTATCATTCCAACAAAACCCGCCAAAAGGATACAATTATAAATTAATAAACGAGTAAACGTTTTTGGCCAGAGACTGCGTGATTTATATGATTGAACCAGGTAACGTTTGACTGTATCCAGATCATCTAAAACATCATCGGCCTTAAATCCTTGTGTTGACAGTTTGGTACGTGCCGCGCTGATAAACTTGGCGCAGTTATTGGTTAATGTAACACAATTGCTCTGTTCTTCAACTAACATCGACAATCTGTCTGCTTCTGCCGCTAAATTGGTCAAGGTTATGGCGCTGTTGGCATTATCATCAATTGTGCCATCCGGTTTCTTTTTGTCCGTGCAAATCAACTTGCTTCTCGGGTCTCCAATTATAGCTTTGATACCAGCATCAGATGCCATAAGATCGCCTCCTTGTACTTATGCGACAGCTAGACCCAATTATAACATAATAAACGATTTTGAAACTGCAAGTCTTGTAAACCTTGCCTTGCGGTCCTGTATGGCTTGCGCCATAAGAACATGTGTGCTACTATGAGATCAAGTAGTAAGGATTGGAACATTCAAAAAATCAAGGAGGCCGTTACTATTTAAAAACTCATTTTTCCAAAACAAATCCAATTTTAGCCTCAAAAGATTAACATAATCAAATTATTGCCCAATTTAAAGTCACTTCGGCTTTATTTCCTCCGCGTTTTTTAGCGCTACCAGCCTGACATCCAGGTTGCTGGGCCCTCCGCACTCGGGAATATAACAGGTTACATCGCTAAACAGACATTTCTTTTTGCACTGGGGACATTCTGCTGGAGGTGTTTCAGCCTGTAGAACGTAATCGCATTGGGAACATATCCACCAGCTCTTGTTTGTCATCATAATTACCCTCCGGGTTGCGTATTATTGGTAAATACTTAAAGGCTGTAATTGTTTCGCTTTAAGGCGTCGTGGGTAAAATGCCGATCACTTGTATGCCGTGAATAACCATGTTAACTGCAATAGCGGCCAGAAGCAAAGCTGCCACACTGGAAAGAACTTTAATCCCGGTTTTCCCCAGTATCCGCACTATCCGGTCAGTTAACAAAAATGAAATCCAGACTATAATTATGTTTAATATAAAAGATATCAGCACGAAATAAATCTGAAATTGGGTTGCCAGTAGAAGCAAAGTGGTGATGGTGGCAGGTCCAACCGTTAGAGGAGTGCCTATGGGAACGACCGCCATCATGTCCCCTTTTATAATTTCTACCATGCGGCCGCTGGTCATATACCGGATAGAAAATATCAGCAAAATAATGCCGCCGGCTATTGCAAAAGCCCCCACTGAAATCCCCAGCACTTTCAAAAGAAACTGCCCCAAAAACAGGAAAAATAAACCCACTACAGCGGCAGCTCCGGTGGCCAGGTTAATCATTCTAAACCGCTCACTGCGGTTAAGGCCTTTACTCAAGGCAATCACAAAAGGCAGGTTTCCGATCGTATCGATAACCACAAAAAGGGGGATAAAGGTCATAACCAGTGAGTCTACCCAGGTGTAAGGTGTCATATTATTATTCTATCATTTTAATTTCGGTTAAATACTCAGTAATTTGACCCTTGCGTTTATCACCAGGACCGTTCTCCCAACAAATGCAATCTCAACTCTCTGCGCCCATAGAGTTGGATGAATTCGCCGCTAGTCCTGGCTCACGTCGATGATTTCCACTGAATCATCGTAGTGCCTTTTTATACTGCCTGAGGCTAAAACAATGCGCCCGACTATATATCCTGGTATTAGCGCCATTATTATCATGATGCCTATACCGGCTAGTTCAGCGCCCACGTGAATCCCTGGAACAATAAATATTGCCGCCAGGCCTCCCATTAAACCCGGCCATCCATGCAGATTGGTGACGCCGCAGGTATCTATCATTCGGAAAGCTTTCTCTATTTTGGGTTGTATAACTGCAAACCCGAAAGTTGAAAGTGTCCCTGCCAGGATTCCGATGAGAAATGCGGTAGGATGATTTGCGGAAGCACAGGTGGCCCCTATGGCCACTCCGCCTGCTAGCGAGGCATTGGCTATATCCGAAATACAGATTTTGTGCCTTAAGCCGACTGAAGTAACATATGTCGCCAGAGTGGAACCGCAAAGGGCGATAACTACATTCACTGCAGTAAAAGGTACCAACGCGGGTTCAACCAGTGCGGCACAAAAACTGGGCCAGAATACCCACAGGACCATGCTTCCCAGCATCGAAAACCGGTCGCTGGTAAAATCAGACTCAATTGGAATCCCCGTTTCCTTTTTAGCGGTAATGGCCATCACTACTCCTACCCCAAACAGGGCTCCGAAAGCGTGGATGAGTATGGAACCGCCTGTATCGATAAAAGCCCCGCTGCCGATTAATCCAAACCCGTTTTTAGCCAGTATCCATTCGTTCATCATATAAAACGGAATAAATAATATCGCCAACACAATATATTGGTACATCTTCAGTCGCCCCAGGCAAGCGCCGGCGCAAATTAATAGGCTTGCTCCGGCAAACTCCGCCAGGATAAACCGGTCTACCTCAATATTTTTGGCGCCGCCAAAAATCCCGGTACTATCGATTAACATGTATATAGGAATCGCCACACTAACCAGGAGAAAAGTTGCAGTCAGTGCCGATCTTCCGTACTTTCTCAGGAAAACCATCAGGAATCCGAAGCCGACCAGGAGCATGGCCATAATCTGGATAGATCGATCGTACTTTTGCACATCGACTAGAGTCCCGTCCTGGGCCAGGCAGACCTGCGACGAAGCTATAAAAAGCATCATTACAATGGCAAAGACCATTAACCAGCGGTATTGTTTTTTTAACATGTATAACCTCAAAATTTTTACAAAGGGCGCGTTTCTCTCTCGTTCAATATGAATTTTGGAAAGCGTTTACTCTAAATAATACAATCATATTACAGGTATCAATGAATTGCCGCAAACATCCTTGAATATTTGAAATGATTGGATACAAGAAAAATTGAATAAGTTAATTTAGAGTAAAGGTTAAGACAGTTAAAAGCCCCCCGACCCTATAAAGGAATCGGGGGGTTTTATTTGAATTAGTCCAAGTTAAAATTTATTACCATTGCACAAACATCGGCATGACTACATGGACATAGTTGTCCGAGCCGACAGGTTTGATCACGCCGGGGCTGCTTGGACTGGAGGTCTCGAGCAT
>CAITCX010000333.1 GCA_903890885.1 uncultured Dehalococcoidia bacterium | reverse complement strand
TTCAAAATTCTGTCATTTCGACCGCAGGGAGAAATCTTAAAACCTTGATTTTACTTCAGCCAAAGATTTCTTCCTGCGGTCGAAATGACAGAATTTTGAATTGAAACACAGTCTCCAGGGGGGAGCGAGAGCGGCGAATAAAATATTTAATCTTTTGCATCAATGGTGGGTTGCACCCACACACAGATGGGAGAGCGGGTATTATACAAATCATGAAACAGGAAAGCATTTCGGACTGAGTGACTGAGCTATTCGGCAGTCAGCCGGAGGGCGCATGGTATTCGCAGACGCTTAGTACGGCCCCACATTAAATAAGGGGCCGGTTAAAATCCCCCTTAATCCCCCTTTGAAAAAGGGGGATTAAAAAAGTCCTCCCCATTAGCAAAGGGGAGTTAAAGGGGATTTATAGTCCGCACACTGAACCTGCCCCAGTTTGACGGACACTTCAAAAAGGATACAATAGAAGTGGAAGGAGTGTCCAATGAGAAAAAGAACACCGTTCAGCAGAGAATTCAAGCTGGAGGCCATCCGACTGCTTGAAGAAGGGAAGAAACCAGTAGCCGACCTGGCCCGAGAACTAGGGATCAGAAGAAATCAGCTGTACAAATGGAAAGAGCAGAAGGATAAGCGAGGCAGTGAGGTATTTCCGGGGCCTGGTCGGCGGGTCGGGAACAGCGCAGAAGCCGAAGAAATTACTCGGTTAAAGCGGGAGCTGGCCCAGGCGAAAGAGGATACTGAAATCTTAAAAAAAGCCGCAGCGTTCTTTGCGCGGGAGCTGAAATAAAGTATCAGTTTATCAGATCGCAAAGAACGCGGTATAAATTGGTTGTATTGTGCCGGTTTTTAGAGGTTTCACGCAGTGGCTATTATGATTGGCTGGGCAGGCCGGAAAGCCCTCGTGCCGTTCGACATCGCCGTTTAGTGGCAAAGATACGGCAGGCCCATATAGAAAGCAGGCGCATCTATGGAGCTCCCCGTATACGCGATGAACTGGTTGATCAGGGCGAACGGGTCGGAAAAAACACGATAGCCCGATTAATGCGCAAGAACGGCATTCAATCAAAGGTGCACAAAAAGTTTGTTATTACAACAGATTCCAGAAAGACCAAAAGGCCGGCAAGCAACATATTGGCGGGAGCATTCACTGCCGAGAAGCCGAATCAGAAATGGGTATCAGACGTAACATTCGTCCCGACACGGAAGGGATGGCTTTACCTGGCAGCGATTATGGACCTGTGGTCACGCAGAATCATCGGCTGGTCCATGGGGAATAAAAACAGTACTGAATTGATCGGAGATGCTTTGAAAATGGCTGTTCAGCAGCGCAGGGATATAGAAGGCGTAGTCCTGCATTCTGATCAAGGTGCCCAATATGCATCAGGTGCTTATCAGCAGTATATGCGCGATTTTAGGATCGTCTGCAGCATGAGCAGGAAAGGCAATTGCTGGGATAATGCGGTAATGGAGAGCTTCTTTCATTCACTCAAAACAGAATGGGTGGTTTTTGAAGATTACAAATCTCAAGCAGAAGCCAGAAGCAGTATTTTTAGCTATGTTGAGCTTTTTTACAATCGCAAGCGCAGGCATTCATTTTTGAAAAACAAAAGTCCTATGGCTTTTGAAAATACCTGGATGCCGCTTAACTAGGTCGTCCGAAAAACTGGGGCAAGATCAGATGATCCCCAAAGATTCCCCTTATTTTTTTTTAAAGTTAATCTAAAAACAACCGATTAATAAATTAAAATCAAAAAACTTTTACAGTGTTAAATTTTTACCCTCCGCCAATAAGGAGGAGCACCACCGAAACCCAATATACAGGAAAGG
>CAITCX010000332.1 GCA_903890885.1 uncultured Dehalococcoidia bacterium | reverse complement strand
GATATGCCTGTTTAAAAGAAACCTCTATTCCGTTTTCTTTAAATGCATAGCGATAAACTTCTTCGCGCGGAGGATCATAATGCGCGAGCGTATTAAACCAATCGAAGAAAATGGCCTTTATCATTGCGTCGTTTGCCGATCAAAATAGATTTTAGGATTGTTTATTGGCAGCTAAATTGCTTACCGAACCCAGTACACCATTGATAAAGCGGGAAGAATTATTACTGCCAAAAGTTTTAGCCAGTTCAACCGCCTCATTAATCGCGACCTTAACGGGGGTTTTGTTTTCAAGCAGGATTTCGTAAATAGCTAATCTGAGGACGTTACGGTCAACCAGCGAAATCTGGTCGAGGGGCCATGCCGGTGCAAAATCCTTGATATTTTGGTCAAGTTGCTCTTTGTTTTTCAATACGCCGTCAACCAATTCTTGAGCGAACTGAACGGTCTCGTCAGAGATTTTGATACGGCTTACTATTTGCTGCAACGCATCTACTGCAGTGTGCTTCACAGAATCAATTTCATAAAGTGCTTGTAAAGCCACTTCTCTGGCTTTGTGCCTTGTGCCTTTCATCCTTATACCACCCAGCACCCATTATACCATTACCAAGATATCAGTTCACCTTCTCTTGCGACCATACACCCATAAATCGAGATTTTACCAACCAGCTATCAACCCGCCGTCAACACATAAAAACTGCCCTGTTATATATCTGGCTTCATCAGAAGCCAGAAAAGCTACAGCTTCGGCTACATCTCTGGAAGAACCGAAATAGCCCAGCGGAATGCGCTGGTTATACTCTTGTTTGGTTTTCTCAGGTAGCTTCTGAGTCATTTCTGTTTCAATAAAACCGGGACACACCGCATTAACAGTGATTTGGCGGGATCCCATCTCTTTAGCTACCGTTCTGGTTAACCCTATGATACCAGCCTTGGCTGCGCTGTAGTTGGCTTGGCCTGGATTGCCGATAATACCTACTATGCTGCTGATGTTAACTATGCGTCCGTAACGTTGTTTCATCATATACTTCAGGGCTGCCCGAGTGCATACGAAAACGCTCTTCAAATTGACATTCATGACACTATCCCATTCTTCATCAGACATGCGTAAAGTTATCTGGTCTCTGGAGATTCCTGCATTGTTTACCAATATATCCAGCTTGCCGTAAGTCCCTACAATTTGTTCCATCATAGAATTAACATCCGCTGATAAGCTAACGTTGGCTTTAATAAATAAACTGGGTTTACCGTTGGTAATGATTTCTTGGGCAGTTGACTCTGAAATATCCGATACATCATTAATAATTATACTGGCCCCTGCTTCTGCCAGCTTTTTAGCAATGGCTTTGCCGATGCCCCTTCCGCTGCCGGTGACCAGTGCTACTTTACCAGTTAGATCCATTTGTGCCTCCGTTTTATTGTGAACCCGGATAAGTTTTACCACCCTCTGCCGATGATAGTTAACCTGTTATTATATTTCCCAGCTCAGCCATATTCCCAATATTTACGCTGCGGACAGTTTTATCTATTCTCTTCACTAAACCGGCCAGGACATTTCCTGCCCCAATTTCCACTATAACGCTTGTACCATTTTTTACCATGTATTCTACAGAACGCTGCCATTGCACACTATTACATAATTGCTGCAACAACTCATCTTTTATGTCCCGAGAAGATACAAGAGGTAAAGCAGAGACGTTGCCAATCACGGGTATCGCAGCATCTTTAAAATTCAATTTGGCCATAGCATTAGACAGGCCTTCTACTGCAGGCTGCATGAGAGGAGAATGAAAGGCTCCGCTAACCTGCAAGGGAATTGCTCTGGCTGCACCTTTTGCCTTGGCTAAATCAATGGCTTTCTCAATTGAGGCCCTTTCTCCACTGATCACCAGTTGCCCCGGACAATTGATGTTAGCCAGCCATGTCCCTGATTCCTGGCAAAGGCTTTGCACCACAGCTTCATCTAAACCTATTATGGCGGCCATTGAACCGGGGACCTTTTGACCGGCGTCGAACATCAACCGGCCTCTTTCACTGGCCAGATAAACTGCAGAGGAAAAATCTAGCACTCCTGCCAGTACCAGCGCAGAATATTCTCCCAGGCTGTGGCCTGCCACTAAGGTCGGAGTCGTTATTTTAGTGTGTTCATTCACTTGTATGGCTGCTTGGTAAACTGCGATGCTCATAGTTAACAGGGCTGGTTGGGCATTGTTAGTCAATCGTAATTCTTCTTCCGGACCTTCAAAACACAACTTGGATAGAGGAAATCCCAGCACTTTATCGGCTACCAGAAAGATATTTCTTGCGACTTCTGAGGAACCGAACAGGTCTTTACCCATCCCCACTTTTTGAGAACCCTGCCCAGGAAAAACATAGGCAACTTTATTGGTTTCTGCCATTCCAAACTCTCCGCTTTTACTTTCTCAAATCAGATAAAGTAACTCTGGTTAGCTCCAGTTAAGGAAAGAGCAAAGACAAGTTGATACCGAAGCATTGCTTAATTAAGTATCGGGTAAATTAATTGCTGATACAGCTACTCAGCCTCACTGTCTCAGATGCCCTTTAGACCTAATCCGCCATTACTAGAAACGGCTGAAACAAGTTCAGCCGTTGCCGGATACACAATTCCATTTTACAGAATATAATATGCTG
>CAITCX010000331.1 GCA_903890885.1 uncultured Dehalococcoidia bacterium | reverse complement strand
GGACTCCAATTTACTTCTATATTTCCGGCCCTCCAGTTAAGAGCCTGTTGTACTGAATGACAATCAGGATGCACACCCTCCAGGTGCCAGGTATCTTCAACCGATGGATTAAGCATTAATAAATGTGGAGCATAAGGTATCCCGGTAAAAATAGGTGACATGTCCCGGAGTTCGTAATCACCAACTTTTTCAATCAATTTCCCATACTCTTTCATACGAAACGCGCCGATTTTACGTAATAGTTCTCTACGCATATCAACATTTGCTTCTTTCAGCACCATTTCAGGTGTAATTTTATAAGCTGGTGTGGTAACATAATCCGATTCCATCGGGATACCATTCAAGCAACACCATCCCCATCCATCGGCATATTCTACCGCCTTACCTTTTTCGTTATGCAAGAGCCTGTTATTCCAGTGTATTTTAGTCGGTTTATCAGAGTAGATGAATAATTTATCATAAGGTAGACAAAAATGGATGTTTGAAACAAACTCTGTATAAAGTCCAAGTTTGGTATTATTAAAATTAACCCCAATATATTTACTAAAATCAAAGTATACTGCCTTCGCTAACCACCAACAAAGGGTATAGGATGAGCCAAACTGCGAGTCAAACTCTGAGTAAAGCTCTAATCCAAGCTGTGAGCCAAGCTGTGAGCCAAGCTGCCTGCCAACCGTTGTAAGCTGTGGGTAAAGCTGTGGGTAAAGCTGTGAGCGAAGCTGTGGGGACAGTTGTGAATTGATCCGTGATTGAGCCTGTGGTTCAAGCTGATATTTAAGTTGACTGGCTAGCTGAAATTTAATCTGTGGGTAAAGTTGTGAGTCTAGCTGTGAGTGAAGGCGCAAGCGAAGCTGTGCGTTGGTCTCAGAGTAAAACCGTGAGCGAAGCAGATTATTAATAAAGCTGAAAGCTAGATGGCAAAGTAACGGTGATGTAAAATGCAGTATTAATGGTGGTTTTTTACCCATGTTACGGTACATCTCTGCAGCAATCTTATTAGAAGCATCAATATCAGTTTTGCCAGATGCCATATTTACCTATTTATTTATAAATTCCGGTATTTTGGCTTCTTGTTCAGATGTTAGTTTATTTATCATTTCCTATTCCTTGTTAGTAATACCCAAATCTCTTCTCATTTTTATTCCAAATTGATAAAGTTAAGGTTTCTTTATTTTTTTAAAACATAAAAGTCACCTCCCTAACACCCCCGGGCGGTTCAAATGGCTATTTCCCAGTCCGCCAATCTCGATAGCTCCAATTCCGAAAAGATTAATTCAATCATGGTGTGCATGTACAACTCATGGATAAAAGAGGGAAAGAATTCTACTTTATAGAGGTCCGTTTTACCCTCACATGATTTTTCTGCCGCTTTAGTATTTTCCACATCATCTAAATCAAACTCTTCATAGGCAATCACCTTTTCTATACTATTGATTCTGCTTGAAGTATCCAGTATCAACTTTATTAGATAACCCTTAAAGCCATAATTTTCAGTTTCGGGATCGATTTCAAAATAATTTCCCAGTTCTGAGCTTTTCTCATCCTTCTTCCAACCGGTTTTAATGGCTTTTTCGATTGAAATCGAACGCCCGATAAACTGGTCTTCCCGGGGCTTCAGAGTTTCTTTAATAATACCATCGGCTTCTTTCAGACCAAGATTCTCCATTAGAACTATTAGTTTAAATTTTCTATCCGGGGTTTTTCGTGCTTCATTGACCAAATATTTGGCCAAATATGCAGGGTTATCCGCGGCCAGATCCATGAGTTCCTGCATAATCCCAACAAGTTCATCTGCATCGGCTTCCCAAAGCCCCTGGTACAGTCTGTCCATTTTCTTCATACTTTTCTCCTTACAACAAATTTTTCATTAATTAGATCATTTAGATAAACAAAAAACCTCCCGAAGGAGGCTTTTTGCCTTCCTTTTCACGGAAATCCGTGCGTATCGTTTCCCTTGCGGGCTGGCTTTGGCACCTTTAAGAAAGTACATAAAGGTTGCCGGGCGGGTCATCGGGCCATTTCCCTGTCCGCCACTCTCGATAGCAATCTATTCTGTTGTTAACCTGCGCGCTCTGATTATGCTTTCGCGGCAACAATATTACCTGAAATCAATTCATTATATTTTTGGTCTGCTTTCAAACCAAAATAGTTCTGCAATATCTCCGCTTTGTCAGTAAATTCCCAGGTAAATTCTGGCAATTTTCGGCCGAAATGACCGAATACCGCAGTGTTTTGATAGATCGGTCTTCTCAACTTGAGGGTATCGATGATGTTTTTAGGTGTCGGAGAGAAGATCTGCATTACTGCCTGCTCCAATTTTGAAGAATCCACCTTGCCGGTTCCATGAAGATCGATCATCACAGAAGTTGGTTCAACCTGGCCAATGGCGTAAGAGAGTTGAACGGTGCATTTGGAGGATAATTTGGCCGCTACAATATTTTTGGCTATGTAACGCGCATAATAAGCGGCTGACCGGTCTACTTTGGTGGGGTCTTTGCCTGAAAAAGCTCCTCCACCGTGCGGGCAATATCCGCCGTAAGTATCAACCACGATTTTCCGACCGGTTAAGCCGGTATCTGCCTGAGGACCGCCTATTTCAAAATTGCCGGCAGGGTTAATCAGATACTGGGTGTTTTTATCTCTCAGATCAGGCGGGATAACCTTATCGATTATCTCGTTCATTACCGTTTCTTTGAGCGTTGTTTCAGTGACTCCGCCATAATGGGTGGAAAATACAATGCTGGCTATTGAAACCGGTTTAAGGCCTTTATAGCGTACGGTAACCTGGGTTTTCCCGTCCGGTTTCAGCCAGGGAAACTTGCCGCTGTGCCTCAGCTCAGATTGTTTTTGGGCTAATCTGTGGGCCAAAACTATGCCCAGCGGCATCAGCTCCGGCGTTTCGTCAGAGGCATACCCAAACATCATGCCCTGGTCTCCCGCGCCCAGCTCACCATCATTTTGATGATCGACAGCGCCGGCAATGTTAGCAGACTGATGACTTATAGAAGTTAGTATCTTGCAGACCCGGCCGTCCAGACCGCAGGATGGGTCATCGTAGCCGATTTGCAGCAGTTTGCGGCGGACAACATCTTCAAAGGATACCTTGTCACTGGCGCTCACCTCACCGGCCACTACCACCAGATCCTTGGCCACAAGGGTATTACAGGCAACCCGCGCCCTGGGATCGATGGCGAGATAGGCGTCCAGAATAGCATCTGAAATCTGGTCAGCCACTTTATCAGGATGTCCTTCGAAAACCGATTCTGAGGTAAACAAATATTCTTTTTCCATATTTCTCCTTAAAATTTTTTCAGTTTTATAACAAAAAAACCGCTTCTTTTATCGTCGAACGAATAGAAGCGGCTTAATCAGGATAAACAAAAAACCTCCCGAAGGAGGCTCACTGCCTTCCTTTTCACGGAAATCCGCGCCTATCGTTTCCCTTGCGGGATGGCTTTGGCACCTTTAAGAAAGATCATAAAGGTTGCTGGGCGGGTAAACGGGCCATTTCCCTGACCGCCTCTCTCGATAGCAATATATTCAATTATTAACCTGCGTATTCTAATTATACATCTGAAATTGTCTTTGTCAATAACTCCCTGTTAATTTTCGGACCTAATCACCGGTAAGTTATCAAGCAATATAATTATCGCAGCTAGAGAGTGAGATCCTCAACCTAAGATTCATGGCTTTTAATTTCAAATTGTTGGAGACACTTGAGCTTCTAACTACGTCACCACAGTACATTCATTGCCTCGTAAAAGAACGCTGAGCGTTAGCTGTCAACTTTGTTAGGTGAATCGCTAGCTTATCTAAATCTTACAACTGAATCCTTTTTTCTCCATGCTATTTATTAATACATTCATCTTGTATTCACACTAGGGTATAACTATTGGCGCGCTCTTACCATAATTCGCCGCCAGCAAACCGAAGTCGGTGATGTTTACTATCCCGCTGCGGTCAAAGTCAGCCCGGGCATCGTAACCAGGATCACCCGTGCTTTTACCATAGGAAGCTGCCAGGATGCCAAAGTCGGTGATGTTAATGATGTTGCTGTCATCAGCATTGCCTTCCAGCAAAGTGCCTAGACCTTCTGATGTAGAGGGCGCAGTAATCACCACACCTCTTTTAAGGTTGGTCAGGCAATGAGCAGTGACTGCGCTGATGTCATAGGTGCCGGGAGTTATTCCACTGAGTGTGACTACTGCAGCGCTGCCACTCTTGGTCGTATTCTCTGTGAAAGTATAGAGAAGTGCACCTGACACACCTGTTGAATTATCAAAGAATTTCACGGTCAAAGGTACTACCCAACCTTCATCCGGACGGGAGCCGCCCTGCAAAGCTACCGATATGTTGATAGATTTTAAGAACTCATTGGCCACATTCATGCTAACCTGGTTGCTGGTGATAGTGCTGACGCTGGCCGTGATGTGCGCAGTGCCGGTACTGAGCCCGGTGGCCAGGCCGCTGCTGATCGTAGCTACCGTATTATTATCAGAGTTCCAGTTCAGAGTGACAAAGTAAGTGATGTCAGCCGTACTGCCGTCAGTATAGGTTCCAATAGCGGTGAATTGCTGGGTATGACCGGTCAGGAGGGAAACCGTGTCAGGGGTAACAGCAATCGACTGCAACATGGGCAGTGCCACGGTGAGAGTGACCTGATTGCTGGTGATATTACCCGCAGTCACGGAGATATGGGCAATGCCGGCACTATTTCCGGTGGCCAGGCCGGAATTATTAATGAAAACCGCTCCGGTGTTGTCATTGTTCCAGGTAATGGATGAATTGGTGATATCGAGTGTGCTGCCATCCGAATAATGTCCTATGGCAGTGAATTGCTGGGTCTTATTAACGAAGATAGAAGCATTAACCGGCGTCAGGGAAATAGACGTTAAAGTTACGGTTGTCACCGTCAGAGTGGCCTGATTACTGGTAACGTCGCCGGCGCTGGCCGTGATATGAGCGGTACCGGCACTATTTCCAGTGGCCAGGCCAGTATTACTTATGAAAACCGCCACGGCGTTGTCATTGTTCCAGGTAATGGAAGAATTGGTGATATCAAATGTGCTGCCGTCCGAATAATGTCCTATAGCAGTGAATTGCTGGGTCTGATTGACTCCCACAGACGCCACAACAGGTGTCACGGCAATGGACATCAGAATCTTAGCCGCCACTGTAAGGGTCCCTTGATTGCTGTTGATACCACCGGAACTGGCTTTGATATGGGCGGTGCCGATACCGGTGCCTGTGGCCAGGCCGCCGCTGACAGTAGCCACGGAGGTGTTATCACTGGTCCACGATACATTGGATGAAGTGGTGATGTCAGCCGTGCTGCCGTCAGTATAGGTCCCGGTAGCGGTGAACTGCCTGGTCTGACCGACTGCGATGGAGACAGCGGCCAGTGTCACAGCAATGGATGTTAAGAATTTAGTGGCCACATTCACGGTAACCTGGTTGCTGGTGATAGTGCTGACGCTAGCCGTGATGTGCGCAGTGCCGGTACTGAGTCCGGTGGCCAGGCCGCTGCTGACCGTAGCTACCGTATTATTATCAGAGTTCCAGTTCAGAGTGACAAAGTAAGTGATGTCAGCCGTACTGCCATCAGTATAAGTTCCAATAGCGGTGAATTGCTGGGTATGACCGGTCAGGAGGGAAACCGTGTCAGGGGTAACAGCAATCGACTGCAACATGGGCAGTGCCACGGT
>CAITCX010000330.1 GCA_903890885.1 uncultured Dehalococcoidia bacterium | reverse complement strand
TTAATGACATTGGTAAAGGCCTGTCCGATCTGTTCGGGATCGACAAATAACTGCGGAGCGTCCCCCGTGAAGTCATATCTGACTGTGACTTTGTCCGGAATGGAGGCCCAGGCCACCCTGTCCTGAATCATAGTATTGAGATTAACGATATTCCTGGTGGGCGCTCTGACACGGGTGAAATCCAGAAGGTCGCTGACGATTTTATTGGAGATATCTACCTGCGTATCCAGTAGTTTGAGCGTTTCTTCAATTTCGGCCGTGGCCTGGCCATCCAGGTTCATATTAATTAAATAGACGCAATTCCTGATGACGTTTAAAGGATTTCTAAGCTCATGTCCTACTCCGGAGGCCAGTTCGCCGACCGCTGCCAGTCTCTCTGAGCGGATCAGTTTTTCATGGGCCTGTTCCAGCTCACGGGTACGGTTTTCCACCATCACCTCGAGTTGTTCGTAATACACATTGAGGTTTTGTTCCAGTTCGATGCTGCGGACAGCCCCGCTAATTCTCTCTCCCAGAGTCTTGATGAAGTGATTGGATTTATTGTTCCAGGGATAAGAGGCTGGAAAGGCGATCTCCATCTGGCCTATCGATTCTCCGGCGATAACCAGGTTCTCTATGATCTTGCGCTTGCGGTTATCGGCCACCGGCTCGCCAAAAGTCTGGCCGCGCAGCGTAATACAGGTATCCACGATGCCGCGGTGATTCAAATTCTGCGGGATGATGACAGCAACTGAAGACAATAAATTTTCAACCTTAACGGCGGTTTCGGCGGCCTTGCCGATGTCGTACAGGCATTTTAACTCGTTCATACTGCGCTTGCGCTGCTCGTCGCCTTTTTGCAGCATAGCGACCACAGCTCCCACCGCGCTCATGATCAAGATGAAAGCGGAAGGGCGGAAAAGGGCCCCCGGCTGATTGGTGATCAGGAGAGAGTAGGGCATAAAGATAACCGCTGAAGCCAGGGCCACTATCACGGCCCTGATCACTCCGGTTGAATAGGCTGCATAAACCACCGGCACGAAAAAGAGCAAGGCGAAGAAATCCAGGCCGTAGAAGTTATGCAGGTTTCTGAGATCATTTTGCGCGTTGGGAGGACTACCCCAGCCGAAAACGGATGGAGCGTAATACAACAACGTGCAAAACACAAACATAATACTGATAACCACTGCATTGCGATCGAATTTTCTTTTCCTGATTTCATTAAAGATACGCATGTTCTTCCTCCGTGAAGGCCTTAGAGTTTATTTTTCCGGCCACCAGCCGTACCAGCGTTCTTGACCGCACTTGGTACACCTGAACATAACTGCCACATGGCCGTGATCGGAGCATTTTTCACAATCAAAACTGTGTTTAATGCCGTATCCGGGTGTACCTTTGAGATTGTGGGCTATTTTTTTGAGCTCTTCATTTAATTTCTGAACTCTCTCCGCTGTCTGAGCAGGTTCCCTGTTATTCTCCACTTTAACCGTTAAAGCGCCGAGTTTCTTTTCGATGCCATCCAGGCCCTTAATGGCGCCCTGGATCTGATTGAGCTGTTTGGTAAGCTCGGCTATTTTGGCATTAAGTCCGTTAACAACTTCCATGGAGACCTCCGGTTTAGGTTCCGGTCTGGCTGCCTGTTTGGATGGTGTTTTGGTTTCCGGTCGAGCCGATTCCATAACTTTGGGGATGGCAGCTTCGTTGGCCCGCGAAGCCGGGAAGGAACTGGTCTTGAAATTGGTGTTGAGAGGCTCCGGTTTGGTGGTAGAAAGAACGGCAGGAGCCGGCCGGACTACTGCAGGGGCTTGGGCTGGAACCGCCTTAGCCGCCTGAACGGGTGCCGGTGCCGGTTTAGCCACTATAGGAATGACTTTAGGCGCGGGAGCTGGAGCAGGAACTGGCGCAGCAACCGCAGGTTTAGGGGCCGGGGCGCTGAAAGGCGCTGCTGCCGGCTTAGCCGCCGGTTTGGCTGGCTCACTTTTATTCAGAGACGCTACCAGGGCATCTACGTCGGCTTGAGATAATAATTGGTCTGCCATATGAAACTCCTCATTTCAGGCCAAATTGGCTAATAATCCAGTATTTCCACAATAGTCACATTTTGATTTTCAGGTTTGCTCAGGTCCAGATCGTGGGGCTTTAATTCAATGCCGTCCCGGCCGAAACACACCCTGACCTTGGTGCGGCCGATGTAACCAATGTTGGAATCGGTAACTATGCCGATTTCACCGGTACTCAGCCTGACCGACACTCCCTTGGGATAGAAAGGCACATTCCTCAGGAAAAGGTTGACGAATTCCGGATCAAAAAGTTCTCCGCTGTAGGCCGAGATGTATTCTGCTGCTTCAGGCGGCGGATAGGCTTTCTGATTGCGGTGGCTGGAAATCAAGGCATGATAGTTGCTGGCTATGGCAATAATGCGGGCGTAGCGGCCGATCTTGCTTCCTTTTAGTTTGCCGGGGTAACCGCTGCCATCCCAGTTTTCGTGATGCTGCATAACGGCTTCGATGATAAGCGGATCCATTTCTTTCTGGCGTTTTAATATCTGGGTGCCAATCTCAACATGCTTTTTGAATTCGGGAGCGGCCGCCTGGGCCACGGGATCCAGATTGGTCAGAATGCCGTTAGGGACGCCGACGTAGCCGATGTTCTGCAATAAAGCCGCCATGCCCAGGGAAGCCAGTTCAGCCCGGCTGAATTCGGCTCTTTTGCCCAGCAGAATGGCTAACCCTGCCACCTTGACCGGGTGAATAAAGTCGAAGTTGCCATTTGAGAAACAACCTTCAATGTTGATCTCTCCCATGAAGACGGAGTAGAAATCCTGGATGATTTCTTTAACCACGCGGTCGACGGCGGGCATATCCAGTTTGACGTAGTCGACCAGTTTGCCGCGGTTGGTATCCATTAAAGTATGCAAAAGGCGGACCGCATGGGCCTCGGACTCTTCAGATATCAAGGGGACGATGATAACATCATCTACCCGCGAGTCCTGGACAATGATGTCTTTCACTTCCAAACGCGGAAGAACGGGTAGATGAACGGCATCCAGCACAGTTCCCGTGTCCAGGATCAAGGTGCCGGAACCATCATAAATTGCCCTGGCTAATATCATGCCCATCTGAGCATTTTCAACCGCCAATCTTCTCATTTAGCTACCTCACTCAGTTGATGCGCAGCCGTATCGGTATCCGGCTTGGGTGTAACTTTACGGTAGAAGGCCGGAAATGCCATGCCAAATCCCTGTTGAGCCGGCCGCAGCACAACCTCGCTGCCACCCAGGAACAGGATTCCATTGGGTTTCAGGGAAGTATGAAATTTCTGGTATAAATTGTCTCTGACTATTTCAGAAAAATAGATTATGACGTTTCTGCAGATTATCAGGTCGAAGTTATTTTCAAAAAGGTCGTGCAGCATATTGTGACGCTGGAAAATCACTTTTTTCTTGAGACTATCAATTACCCAGTAGCCAGCTGTATTTTTTGTAAAATAGCGGGATAAATAAGCCGGAGCGACGTTTCTGACATCAGCGGCCGTGTAAGGGCCGCCGTCTCTGGCCTGTTTCAAGGCGCTCTCATCGATATCGGTAGCCAGTATCCGGTGATGGGCTTGAGGAGCCAATTCCTCCAGTATGATCGCGATGGTATAAGGTTCCTGCCCGCACGAACAGGCTGCGCTCCAGATATTTAGCCGGCGGCTTTCAGCCAATCTATCAGGCAGTACCAGTTTTTGCAAAGTTTCAAACTGCTTGCTGTCCCGGAAGAACTCAGAGACGTTAATGGCCAGGTAATCCAGCAATTGCCTCTGCTTTTCCGGGGTTTTTTCGAGCAGGTTGCAATAAGCCGCCACTGTCGGGAAATTTTGTTTTTCCACGTAAGCATCCAGTCTCCTGCGCATCTGCTGGGTTTTATAGCAGTCTATGTCCAGGTTAGTGGTTTTGTATATTTTACTTTTAAGATATGAGTACTCTTGATCGTTCATCATTGGCTCCTTGGTTCTGTCCCTTCAAAATAGCAGTTACAGCATTAGCGATGCGCGGTAAGGGCAGAACCAGGTCGGCATAACCTGCCTCGGCCACGCTTTTCGGCATTCCCCAGACTACGCAGGTAGATTCATCTTCGGCGATTATTTGGCCGCCGTTTTGTTTGATAAGTTGTGAACCGTGGGTACCGTCCGTACCCATTCCGGTCAGCACTACTCCCAATATGGCCTTACCATAAACTGCAGGCAGAGATTGCATGGTGACATCTACGGAAGGCCGCACGCCGCAGACATTAGGGTTCTGGTTGAGGCTGATGATTCCGCCTTTTTCGATCACCATATGGTAACCGCCCTTGGCTACATAAGCGGTTCCGTTGTACAGGACATCGCCAGTTGCTGCTTCTTTAACGGCCAGGCCGGACAACTGGTCCAGTCTATTGGCCAGGCTGTCGGTAAATCCGGGCGGCATATGCTGGACGATCAGGAAAGCCGCCGGTAAATCGGCGGGCAAGGCGGGAACCAGCTGATAGAGGGCTTTAGGGCCGCCTGTTGAAGAACCTATCATTACCACAGTGGTGGCGGGTTGACGGGTCTCTGGTGTTTTGGCGGGTTTGGTTTTGGCCGGCGGCGCGGGTAAACCGGCTTCACGCCTGGTCAACCTGACTTTAGAGGCCATCAATATTTTGTTTTTCAAGGTGTCAGCTTCATCGCCGCTGCCCACCGGGTTAGCCAGTGTGTATTTCAAGAAGAAATCAACAGCTCCAATCTCCAGGGCGCGTAGAGTTGCCTGGGTGCCGGAGCCGGTCACGCTGCTTAACATAACCACCGGAGTCGGGCACTCGGACATGATTTTTTCGAGTGTTTGCAGGCCATTCAAATCCGGCATTTCCACGTCCAGGGTAACCACATCCGGTTTAAGCTGTTTGATTTTATCGAGAGCTTCATAGCCGTTGCGGGCAAAATCTAAAACTTCAATGCCGCCCGCGGATTTCAGTTCGCGAGAGATAGACAGTCTGGCAAAAGCCGAATCATCGACTATCAATACCTTTATGGCATTCCCCATGTGCTGGTTTCTCCTGTTTCAAGTAAATTTTTATAAATTGATCAGCCTGTAATTTTTTGCACAGCAGCTAAAATACGCTCGGCATTGAAAGGTTTGACCACGAAATCTTTGGCCCCGGCTTTCAAGGCTTCTATGACCAGGGATTGCTGTCCCATGGCGGTCACCATGGCAATTCTGGCGCTGCTGTCAATTTCCATCAATTTCTTGAGGGTTTCGATGCCGTCCATGTCCGGCATGGTGATGTCCATCAGCACGCCGTCCGGTTTATGCTCCTGATACTGCTTGACCGCTTCGATGCCGTTGCCGGCTTCAACAGTCTCGTAATTGTTGTCTTTCAGCACTTTAGTGCATCGCATCCTCATGAAAACCGCATCGTCTACAACCAGTATTTTAGTCAAGTCAATCTCCTTAATTTCAACAATTATAAATCAAGGCTCACGCCGTTGACGGATTTTACCGTAATTTTCCCGTTATCAATCTGAAAGCGCACGGTGCGGCCAAAACCGCCCCCGATATCCGCCCCTGAAATTACCAGGTTCTCCCGCTGCAAAACCGCTTTAATTTCGGCAATATTTTTTTGTCCGATGTCCAGATGGCTGTTGCCCGGAACAGCCAGCATCCTGGCTCCTCCGGCGATTTTGACAATCAAATTCTGTTTTTGGGATCCCTTCCTGATCATCCTGGTTATCAATAACGGCGCGCCGGTATCAATATACTTGGAGGGCAGCGGATCATTTTCGTTTTTAGTACGGCAAACCGGCAGCAGCATATGGGCCATGCCGCCCAGCCTGGCCACCGGATCGTAAATACATAAGGCTATACAGGAGCCCAGACCGTTGCAGGTCAGGACCACTGAAGCATCACTGGTGATGGACAATTCCCCCAGACCTACACTTATGGTTCGCTGGTTGGCTGTTATCATGTATTCTTCTTATCCTCATTTATTTTGAAGTTGTATGTAAATCAACGGACGGCAACACCAGGAAGCTGCCTTCAATTTGCTTAGCCTTCGAAGAAAACAGCAACTTGATGACAAAAAGGGCATCACTTACTTCAAAGGCCTCAGCCAGGACGGAGCCTATCAGGGCGCCGGCCATATCTTCCACGACGGCCGGGGGTGAGGGCATCAATCTGAGCCCTACGCAGTCGGCTACACCGTTGAGGAAGAAGGTTCCCACGATGTTGCCTATTTCACCCAGTACCGAGCGTTCCATCTCGCCCAGGCTGGTGGTGGTTCCCAATTCGACCCCCATGGCCATATCCACCAGCTCAAAGGCCGTGGCGGGCTGGAAGGCCAACAAAATTTGACCGTTGGCGTTGCCGGAAAAGAGCAGGTAAATGCCGACAACCATATCATCAGGCTTGCCGATGAGGCTGGTGGCATTGCGCAAAGAGACCTCTTCCAGATTCAAAGCGGTGATTGAAAAGTCCTGGTTGACCATCTGGGATAGACCGGACACAGCGTTGGTGCTGCCGACTTTGGCTAACTTGGTCCAGGTAGCCAGGTTGAAGATTGATTTTGTATTTTCCGTAACCAATGTGATGCCTCCTTTGAGAACCATTTTTTATTTTTATTGTTGTGATTCCATGATCAGGGTGGCCGCGTCCAAGATGAGGGCCACCGTGCCGTCACCCATGATGGTGGCCCCGGATACTCCTTTAACACTGCCCATATATTTACCCAGCGGCTTCACCACGCTTTCCTGCGGTTCCATCACAGCGTCAACTGCCAGGCCTGAGAGCTTGTCTCCTACCTTGATGACCACGATATCGATTTCCTCAGTGGGAGCAGCGGCAGTCTGAATGTCTTCGAAACGCTGGCTCAAACGGACCAGGGGAATCACGTTTTCTCTGAGGCGGAAGATCTCTTTATTCATGACATTGGTAATCTGGCTGGTCTTCACTCTCAAAATCTCGATGATGGCCGAGATCGGGATGACGTAAGTCAGACCGCCTGAAGAGACCAGGATACCATCGATGGTAGCCAGCGTCAGGGGTAATCTGAGTTTGATATTAGTGCCCTGTCCCATTTTGCTGGTTACGTTAACCAAACCGCCGATATTGGAGATATTGTTTTGCACCACGTCCATGCCCACACCCCGGCCGGAGATTTCGGAAACTTTTTCGGCTGTGGAAAGGCCGTTCATAAATATCAGGTTTTGAGCTTCGGCATGAGATAAGCGGGCTACTGCTTCAGCTGACATGTAGCCTTTGCTGACAGCCGCATTTTTGACTTTTTCAACATCGATACCGCCACCATCATCGCTGACACAGACCAGGATGTGGCCCTGCTCATGGTAGGCTTTGAGGAGGATGGTACCTGTTTCAGACTTGCCGGCCTGGCGGCGTTTTTCCGGGTTTTCGATGCCGTGATCAATAGAATTACGGATAATGTGCAGCAAAGGGTCCCGGATCTGTTCGATGATGCTGCGGTCGAGTTCGGTTTCAGCCCCTTCGATGACCAGTTCAATCTTCTTGCCGGCTTTTTGAGCCAGGTCCCTGACCAGGCGCTGGAAACCGGTTAAAATAGTGCCGATCTGCAGCATTCTGGCCTGCAGGATGTTTTCCTGCAGTTGAGAAACCAGGGTGACCATGTGAGTTGAGGTATCGCTCAGGCTGGAAACCGTGTCATCACCTTCATATTTAGCCAGCAGCTGCTTGCTGATCTGCTTGATGCGGTTGCGGTCGATGACCATTTCGCCGATGAGGTTCATCAGGTTGTCGAGAAGCTTGACGTTGATCCTGACGGATTCGGAAGTTTGAGCAGTTTTCTTGGCGCCCGCAGCGGCCGCTTCCGGTATTTTTACTTCCGCGGCTTTTTGAGCCTGCGGCTCGGCGGCGGCCGGTATTTCAGATTTGGCGGGGACGTTTACTTCAGTTGTTTTGGTTTCCCCTTTGTCATAGAGGTTAACTTCAGCCGATTGTATTTCCTGAACGGCAAGGATGGTTTTCTTGATTTCCTGAGTTTCTTTGGCCGAGGTAAAAACCATCTCCATGGTCGGGCCGATCTTACCGATTTCGACTTCTTGTTGAGTGGGTCTGGAGGCGATTATTTTACCCAGTTGGGCCAGCTCGCTGATTAACTGGAAATGACGCACCGCCATCCAGGGGCTGCTTTTTTCAATTTCCACTTTGATGATGTAAACGTTAGTGCCTTCTGCGTAGGCGCTCTGGATGCTCTGCTGTGTGGAGGCATCAATGGCGATCTCTTTTTTGTCTTCTATGGTTTTAAGAGGGGCTTCTTTGACGGCAGCTTTCTCCAGGCTCAACATAATGGGCTTCACATCCACCGGGCCGCTGTCTTCATTCTTGACCAGGTATTCACGCAGCAGCTTGAGCATGTCCAGTCCGGCCAGAAGGGCATTAGTAACGGGAGCGCTGATGCCCAGGGTGCCGCTGCGCAGCATATCCAGCACAGTTTCCATGGCGTGGGCCACCCGCGACATTTTTTCATATCCCAGCATGCCCGAGGAGCCCTTGAGAGTGTGGGCCGCCCGGAAAATCTCCTGGATAATAGCCGTGGTTACCCCGGATTTTTCGATAAGGACAAGGTCTTCGTCGAGTAACTTGATTTCTTCATCAGTTTCCTCGAGAAATACTGCTAACTCTTCCTGAGAAATGTCTTCAGATATGTTCACGGTTCGCCTCCCGGGTTTACATCTTGGGTTGCATATTTAATTCCCTATTATGACAGGCCGCAATCTCTATAAATAAATTGACTTAACCATCCTGGCTTTGCGAAAATTCTTTCATTAAACTCTTGACTTCTTCCGCATCGCTGAGGATTTCCTCCATGGAAATTTCCGGCAAACTTTTAACAAGCTTGGCCAGTATATCCTCCTCTTCCTCTACGGCCTGGCCGAAGAGAGATGAGAACAGGTTATCTTTACCCTCACCTTCCTGAACAGCTTTCTTGGGATCAGGTTTTGGCGCAGTGACCGGCGTTGGCGCAGGGGTTGCATCTGCTGGTGCTGTTAGGGTTGCAGCTGGGGCTGCCGCCGATTGGGCGGCACCCGGGTGTCCGGGGGTCAAAAGGCTGTCCGCTACTTCATCCGGCACGGCTGCCGCGGGCGGGCTGCTTTCAACGGCCGCAACCGGGTTGGCAGTTTCTTCTTCTTTCAAAGCCGAGGCAGGAACCACGACTTTAACCGGACGATCGGCCTGAGCGGTTTCAACGGTTTCGACAACACTTTCGGCCTCGACTATCTTGCCTTTGCCTTTCACAGGCTGGCTCTTTTTGTTCTTGTCCGGCCTGATTAATTCGGCTTTAGTCGGCTCTGCCGCCGGTGTCTCGGTATTGTCTTTTTTCTTTCTAAAAAGGAACATTGGTTGTTCTCCCTGCCCTTGCCCGGGCAATCGTTAATGTAACCACCCGGTTACTTGAAATAGCCTTCCCGGTAGGCCTTGGAAAGAGTGGCATACAATTCCCAAAAACCGGTGATCTTTTGTTCCTGGATTCTTCTCAGGACCTCGGACCTCTGTTTCAACAAAGAATAGACCTGTTGTCTTTTTTCATAAGGAATACCCCGGCGGGCCGCCACTTTTTCTTCCATCAGGTAGGACTGGTTGACGCCCCTGGCATCGAAGGTATCATCAGCAGGTTTCCAGCGGAAGACCTCCATAAAAGAGAAGGCATCATTGACGGAGTCGTAGCCCACGATCTCGTTGATGCTGGTGACTCGTCTGACCATAGAACCGTTAGGCAGGCGGACCTGCTGGGCAATAACCACCAGGTTGAGGTTATCCACGTAGGTTTTGGGAATGCTGATAGGGTTGCCGGTAAGACGCTGAATGAGCTTGGTGACCGTCGAAGCATGGAAGGTGCTCATGCAGGCATGGCCGGT
>CAITCX010000329.1 GCA_903890885.1 uncultured Dehalococcoidia bacterium | reverse complement strand
TTAGCGAAAAAGACGCGATATCGCGTATGGCCAATCAACCTTTTGTGGAAGAGCAGATCAAAGACAACCTAACCATTATTTTGAACACCGGGGACAAAAGCGACCTGAAAGACAAGATCCAAAAATTGTGGGAGGAATTATAACAGAATATTTGAATCCTGCCGCTAAATATTATATGATAGTCATTGTGGGTTGAAAGCCGTCGATCAGGCCGTATGCGCCTGATTTTTGTTGTTACGAACCTGGGATTGCCAAACCATCCACAATTCTGTTAAAATACAGAGTTGTTGTTTTTTGGAGGTGTACTATTTACGCTATTATTGAAGCAGTTGGGAAACAGTACAAGGTCTCTGCCGGTCAAACGGTCGATGTAGACCTTATGGATGTTAAAGAAGGCGATACGGTTGAATTTGACAAGGTTCTTTTGATTGCGGACGATTCTAAAATTACGGTTGGCACTCCATCTATCGAAGGCGCCAAAGTTACGGCAACGTCTCAAGGTCTGCACAAAGGTGATAAGATCATTGTCTTAAAGTTCAAACACAAAGACCACTTCACTAAGAAGACCGGTCATCGTCAGAAATACACCCGGCTCAGCATTAATGAGATCGTGGTTCCTGGTGCAAACAAAAACTAAAAGAGGTGATTTGAGTGGCTCATAAAAAGGGCGGCGGCAGTTCAGTAAACGGTCGCGATAGTGTAGCCAAGCGACTTGGCGTTAAGCGATATGATGGTGAGTCAGTATTATCTGGAACGATCATACTCAGACAGCGTGGTACCAGAATCCATCCGGGCAACAATGTAGGGCTCGGTAAAGACTACACAATTTATGCGTTAATCGACGGAAAAGTCAAATTCGAGCATTATACTAATATTAAAAAGAAGGTCAGCGTTTACGCTGAAGAATAAAGAAATGAAAGAAAAGATTCACCCCAAGTTTTTTGAAGATGCGCAGGTGGTTTGCTCATGCGGTAACGTTTTTGCCATCGGTTCGACCAAAAAACAGCTCAGAGTCGAACTTTGCAGCAAGTGCCATCCTTTCTTCACTGGCGAAAGGAAAATGATTGATACAGCTGGTAGGGTTGAACGTTTCAAGCAGCGCTACAAGTTGGACAAATAACCCAGGTAAGGCTATCATTAAAGGAGCGGAGCATATGCCCGCTCCTTTTTTGTTTTGGAGCAAATTATGGCTGAAAAGAAGTTTTATTATGGTGGGCAGGCGGTCATCGAGGGTGTGATGATGCGGGGAAAAAAAACGATGGCTACTGCTACCCGTCACCCCAACGGTGAAGTGGGGGTCGATAGTCAGACTCTATCCAATCTGTATACAGGAATGTGGCGGAAAACTCCTCTGGTTCGGGGTGTTATTGCCTTGATAGAGTCACTGGTACTGGGGATCCAGACTTTGATGTATTCTGCTAATATTGCCCTGGAAGAAGAAAAAGTTGAGCTAACGGGGTGGAAAACCTGGGGCATTATTCTGGCGGCTATGGCTTTCTCTGTTGGAGTTTTCTTTTTAATTCCGCTTCTGATCGCTAAACTCATCGACCCGTCAGGTTTAGGCATAGGTTTTAATATAATAGAGGGCGTGGTCAGGGTCATTCTGTTTATTGCATATTTGAAATTAATCTCGCTGATGAAGGACATTCAGAGGGTTTTTGCCTATCACGGCGCAGAGCATAAAGCCATCAATACATATGAAGCTGGCGATCCTCTGGAAGTAGAGTACGCCCGTAAGCACTCCACCGCTAATCCCCGTTGTGGTACCAGTTTCCTATTCGCGGTTTTAATCATCGCCATTTTGGTATTTTCGGTCTTCTCTGCATTCAAACCCGGCCTGATTTTGCTAGTTGCTTCCCGCATTGTGCTGCTGCCGGTAATAGCAGCCCTGGGTTACGAATTTATCTTTTTTACTTCCCGGCACTGTGGCAATCCGATTATGAAAGTACTGCTGACCCCCGGACTGTGGTTGCAGAAATTTACCACCCGAGAACCGGACGACAAGCAACTGGAAGTGGCTCTGGCAGCTTTGAAGAGTGTATTGCACGCTGAACAACCCGAAAAATATCCTTCGCCCGTAGCGAATCCCCAGGTTGTTGAAGTAGTAGCACCGTAATAGGTTATTAGTCTCCAGAAACTCTTTCTTCAGTAGTTAATGCACCGTCTAATACTGTGTAAAAATATCATTTGGCAGGAATAAGTTAGTCCCAAAATAGTGAGGCAATATGAAGGAATTAGAAGAAGGTAAAATATTACAGTTAGATTTCAGCAAGCTGGCCAAAACAGCGCAGAAATGCCCTGATGTGATTCCAGTGGCTGTGCAGAATATCGATACCAATGAAGTCATTCTTGTGGCATATACTAACGAACAGGCCTTAAAACTGGCGGTTGGCACCCGAACAGCGGTTTTTTGGTCGACCTCCCGCAATGAACTTTGGGAGAAAGGCAAGACCTCTGGAGAGACTTTTGATTTGTTGGAAGTATACGTGAACTGCGAGCAGAATTCGCTCCTGTATAAAGTTAGACCTCGGCGGGGTGGGATTTGTCATACCAGGAATCAGAATGGTGAAGCTCGCAACTGCTATTATCGTCGGTTAAATATGGATACCTGGGAATTAGATAATATCGATTCGTAAGTAAATTATTAATCTTTAAAAAAGATAATTTGTGCTTGACTCACGTTTAGAAGTTAGAATTGCCAGCTTTCTGGGGAAACTGGAAATATCTAACGGTTCACTACTCTGGCTTCATACCCCAGGCGGTTCAGTTCACCAACTACGTTGCGGGCATCATCCGTATCAAGGTGGACAACCAGATTATTCTTTTTGTTCGTAGGTGACTGCATGGCCCAGATGATTTTGATCTCTACACCTAGCCGGTTTATGGCTGCTATGACATTCTCGGCATTGCGACCGGTGCCTCCTCCCACCACCACTACTCGTGTGCCTGGCTCACCGATGCCGAGAGTGGGATTGACCACCCTGTAAAAGATGTCATTGGTGGTGACTATACCTACTATTTTCCCATCTTCCACTACCAGCAACGAACCAACCTGATTGCTCTGGGCTTTGGCCGTAGCCAGTTCTACCGTATCAGTAGGCCGGACGATTACCATGCGCTTATTCATCACTTCGCCCACAGTGTGTTTGGCAGCCCATGAGCCTATTTGCCACAGCGAAGGTATACCAGACTGCGGTTTGAGGTCCTCAATAGAACGCTGGGAAACCACGCCGACCGGCCGTCCGTCTTCATCCACCACAGGCAAACGGCGGAAGCCTTTATCTTGCATGATTTTCAAAGCGTCAACAACCGGAGTTTCTCGGGTAACGGTGATGACATCTTTCGTCATCAAATCGTAAACCAGCATTTTATTTTTTCACCCTATTTCAAATTTTTCGAGAGTTTAGTATAGCATATAAACCGTTAAACATAAATTGGTGGTTGTCGAGTTCAGCTTGACTATTAGATTCAAAAACCTGAAAATTAAATGGTTACAACTTATGGTCAGGTATTTAAAATCGGCTCCAATTGAATTCATATTTTCCACTTAAGGAGATCAGCTATGTCCAATCCTAAAGAAATGAAAGTAGTCTTTACTTACGAAGACGGCTCCCTTCAAGAAGTCAGATATAATCTTAGCCCACTTAGAAGCGGCGATAATCCGCATCAGGCCGGTTATGTCGGAGAGCCAGGCGGTTCTTATACCGAGGTTATCGAAGGGAGGGGCATGGGGTTTACAAATCATATAGACCTGACCGGTTTCTCGGTAGCTGTTGAAATCTCACGGACTATGGCCTTTTTAGGTGATAAACGGACTGAGACCGTAGTCATTAATAAACATACTAATCCAGCCGTTTATGCTGCCCGGACCAATCAACTGGAGGCTCTAAAGGCCGCCCTTGCTACTGATAAAAAGTCGCCATTCGGCGGAGTTATGGCCTCCTCTTCCATTTTGACCAAAGAGACTACGGCTTTTCTGGTGGAGAAAAACCGGTCTGAGAAGTTTGTACTGGACGTTCTGTGTGCCCCCGGTTTTGAAGCAGGCTGTAGTGAGACGCTATCTGAAGTAATGAAAAACCTGCGTATTGTAGATGTCTCTCCTTTAAACACGTGGGAAAAAATCAATACCGGCGTCTTCGGTTATAACATGAAATGGACCATTGGCAATAAACCGGTGATAACCGAAGTAGACCGCACTACTTTTTTCAACACCAAATACGGCATGGAAATTATGTCTAACCGCAAGCCGACCGATGCGGAGAAGAAAGATGCGCACATCGCCTGGATAGGCTCTAAAGCCATCCAGTCAAACTCCTTCGCTTTCGTTAAGGAAGCTGTCTTGCTCTGCCAGTGCGGAGGGCAGACCAATCGTGAAGACTCAGCCAAGTTTGCCAACGAGCGAGCGGTGGAGTTCGGTATTTCTCTGCAGGGTTCTGCGGCAGCTACCGATTCTTTCATCTTTGACCGCACCGCCATTGATATGCTGCATAAAATGGGGGTTACGACGGTTGTTCACCCAACCCGAAAACTCTTAACCACTGGCAGCCTGAAAGGCGATGAGCCCATTCGCCAGGCAATTGACGAATATAACATGGTTATGCTCCGGCCTTACTTGATCGGTGCCGACGGACAGGAGAAAGCCTGGAGAGTTTTTAGGCATCTTTAGGTAACATCCCCATGCAAAGAGACTCCTTGCATGGGTAGCTTTATTTTCCAGCCAGGCTGTTTTTCAGGAAGTCAATAGACTTGACCGGTGATGGATCGACTCCGTTCAACATAGCCAGATAATAGCTGACATAATCTCCTACAAAAACCAACTCCATCATCTGGCTTAGGGGGGTGCTGCTTTCTGCCCTTATAACCTGATAGGGGATACCAGCTTGTTCAAGCAGTTTTTGCGTGATTTCATAGCGCAGCCGGATGCGTTCGTGCAGCAGAAAAGAGTCCAACATCACTACTGTACACTCTTTTATCATTTTCGGGAGTTGATAACCTACGATAGCATTGTGGTTTAATTCGGCAAAGACCTCATAATAAGCCATGGTTTTACTATTTTCATTGATTTGAGTCTTCCAGCGCTGGGCTACTGGCCCCATGATGCCTGCGCCGTAAATAATGGGCAAACGGCCGTTTAATTGGTCGGCCAGCACTTTAGCCATATTAGACTTCGAAGGTACCCGCTCATTGATTTTGGAGGCTAAAGAGTGCAGTTCCTTAATAGTTGTGGCTACTTCAACATTCTTATCATGTAATACCTGAAGATTTTGCAGCAAACCCAGCAGTAAAAAGAAGCTAAACGGTAGAGCAGCGCGAGGCGAGGACTTATAGTCGAAAGTAAATACTGGAATATTCAGACTCTCACAGAGGGTCTTCAATTTTCCACCGGTAGTGATGGCCAGTTTCTTAGCAGGCGTCTTGCAAGCCTGTGTGAAAGCAGAAAGGGTCTCCTCAGTCATTCCTGAATAGCTGGAAGCTATCACCAGAGTTTCCGCGTCCACATAATGCGGCAGGTTATAATCCCGGCAAACTGCGACCGTCACTGAGGCTTCGTTGACCGCTAGTCCGCCAATCAGGTCGCCTCCAATCGCCGATCCACCCATACCCAGAATAACGATTTTCTTGATCTTCCGGTATTCGTCTGCCAAGTGAAAGCCCCGGGCAACTTTCCAGGCTTGCTCGGAAAGATTGGGGAAATTGCGGATGTGTAGCAGCATATCGCCGGGGTCGTATTGCCGGTAGGTTTGCAACTCGTCCAGGTTGATATTAATCTTCTTTTCCATAACCTTTACCTCGCTTTATCGTCAGTAACCTTATATGGGGATTTTAGATAAAACTACATGACACCGGTAAGTTGCTGACCAAAATCCAGTATGTTATCGACCTGGGTGTGACTGTGACTCTCGGCATAGATGCGTAGCAGAGGTTCAGTACCTGAGAAACGCACCAGAAGCCAGGAACTGTCCGCCAGGGTAAATCTGAAACCGTCAGTGGTATCGAACTTGAGCACTTTTTGACCATCTATTACCGAAGGTTTATTCTGCAGAAGTTGATTAATAATCTCCGCACGGCGTTTTTCCTCGAAATGGAAATCCCGGCGGTTGTAATAATGAATCCCTACTTTACTGAATAAATATTCGACTAGCTCAGAAGGTGTTTTACCTGTAGCCACCATGAGGTCGAGGAAACAAAGCCCGGCCAGAACAGCGTCCCTTTCCGGCACATGACCGCGAAATCCGTAACCGCCGCTTTCTTCTCCGCCGATAAGGGCATTCTGCTCTAGCATGACCGGAGCTACATATTTGAAACCCACCGGTGTTTCTATGACAGGCACTTTAAAGAGATCGCCCAGGCGGTAAAGCATACTGGTGGCTGTGACTGTTTTCACAATGGCGCCGCGCTCGCCGCGGATTTCCAGCCAGTACAGTGCCAGTAAGGCGTAGACCTCAAGCTGTGTTATGAAACGGCCTTTTTCATCCATGATGCCAATGCGGTCAGCATCTCCATCGGTAGCCAGGCCGACCGAAGCTCCGTCGCGAACGATTGTGGCCGATAATTTTTTTAGATTAACGGCAATAGGTTCCGGATTAATGTCTGGGAAAAATGGATTGCGCTCAGCGTTAATCTCTGCTACTGTGACATTTCCACCTCTGAAGAGGGATTTGAAATAACCTGAACCCGCGCCGTACATTGAGTCAACAACTATTTTCAAACCGCTCTGTTTTATGCGATTAAGGTCGACAAATTCAGCGACTCGCTGCAGATAAGCTGTATCAAAATCGCACTTCTCAACTATACCCCTGGTAGGAGTTTTAGCCGTTGGGATATTTTTCGTACCACTGCTTTCAAAAATACGGGCGATCTTCTGTTCCACGCCGGCGATCATTTCAGTGGGAGCACTGGCACCGTCAGCCGATTTTATCTTAAAACCGTTATAGTTACCCGGGTTATGACTGGCAGTAATAACGACGCCCGCTCCGGCCTTCTTCAGAGTAATGGCGTAGCTGACCTCAGGGGTAGGAATGGCTTTCACGCTGAGATAGACCTTTATACCATTAGCGGCGGCAACATCAGCACAAGCTGCCGCGAAATCCTCTGAAGCGAAGCGGGTATCGTAGCCGATAACCAGCCCTTTGGAGGCCAACCCGGTTTCCTGCATATATTCGATCAATGCCTGAGCGCAAATCCGCACGTTTTCAAAGGTAAACTCCCGGGCGATGACCGCCCGCCAGCCGTCTGTGCCGAATTTAATCGGGTTAATTTTGTTCATCTTTTTAAAACCGAAAGGGGAGCTTTCGCCCCCCTATCCCTTTTATTTTTTCGTCTTAGCCCCGAAAGCTTCTTTCTTCAGAATACTGGCCTTGTCCGTTTTTTCCCATGGAAGGTCGATATCAGTGCGGCCGAAGTGTCCGTAGGAGGCGGTCTGCCTGTAGATTGGGCGGCGCAGATCAAGGTGACGGATAATGGCTTCCGGCCTGAGATCGAAATGTTTATTGATAAGATCGAGTATTATTTGATTATCAACTTTGGCAGTCTCAAAGGTTTCGATAGAGACCGATAACGGATGAGCCACGCCGATTACATAGGCAATCTGGATTTCACAGCGGTCGGCCAGGCCGGCTGCTACTATATTTTTAGCTACATAGCGTCCCATATAAGCCGCTGAACGGTCAACTTTGGTGGGGTCTTTCCCGGAGAAGGCGCCGCCGCCGTGCCGCGCCATGCCTCCGTAAGTATCCACCAGAATCTTGCGGCCAGTGAAACCAGTATCAGATGCAGGTCCACCTATCACAAAACGTCCAGTGGCATTCACGTAGTATTCAGTATTTTTATCCAGATATTCAGCAGGTATGATAGGTTTAATAACGTGTTCAATTACGTCTTTTTTAATCTGAGATTGAGAAACACCTTCATTGTGTTGAGCGCCTATTACAACACTGGCTATACGTTTGGGCACACCAAATGAATATTCCATGGTAACCTGTGTTTTGCCGTCCGGACGCAGATAAGTCAGGGTCTTGTTTTTTCTAACTTCTGCCAGTCGCCTGGCCAGTCGGTGAGACAAGGCAATCGGCAGCGGCATTAATTCGGGGGTTTCGTTGCAGGCGAAACCAACCATCATGCCTTGATCTCCGGCACCGGTCAGATCCAGTTCATCCGCTTGTTTTACGCCTTTCTTGGCTTCCTGGGATTTACTTACGCCACCATCGATATCGGCAGACTGTTTGCCGATAGATGAAAGGACACCGCAGGACTTATACTCAAACCCGTATTCCGGATCGGTGTAACCTATATCTCGGATAATACCACGTACTATTTCCGGTATCTCAACGTAGGTCTTGGTGGTGATTTCACCCATTACGATAACCAGGCCGTTGGTGACCGCCGTCTCGCAGGCTACTCTGGCAGTTGGGTCTTCTTTGATAATCGCATCCAGTATGCCGTCCGAAATCTGATCACAAATCTTATCCGGATGGCCTTCTGTGACGGATTCCGAAGTGAAAAGATATTTCGACGAACCGCTAAATGTGTTAGACAATTAAATAAACCTCCTAAACAATTTGTACTACGTTCCCTGTTCCCAGCCAGCCAGATACTTCACCTGTTCAGCTGTGAGAGTATCAATTTTGGCCCCCATAGACTGCAATTTCAAGCGGGCGATTTCTTTATCGATGTCCTCAGGGACTGAATACACCTTGGTTTTGATTTTCCCCTGGTTCTTGACCAGATATTCCAGGCAGAGGGCCTGATTAGCGAAGCTCATATCCATGACGCTGGCTGGATGCCCTTCGGCAGCCGCTAGATTGATAAGCCGGCCTTCGCCCAGGATATGGATGCGTTGACCGGTCTTAAGAGTGTATTCATCTACATAAGGGCGAATTGTCCGCTTGCTCCTGGCCAGTTTTTCCAGGGCCGGGATATTGATCTCTACGTTAAAATGGCCGCTGTTAGCCAGGATGGCCCCATCCTTCATAGTTGGGAAATGGGCTTTATCAATTACGTTAACATCGCCAGTGACAGTAATGAAGATATCGCCGATAGCTGCTGCTTCAGCCATTGGCATCACTCTGTAACCGTCCATCACGGCTTCCAGGGCTTTGAGTGGATCGACTTCGGTGACGATGACCTGAGAGCCCATTCCTTTGGCCTTAAGGGCTGCGCCGCGCCCACACCAGCCGTAACCAGCGATGACGACGTTCTTGCCCGCCCAGAGGATGTTTGTGGCGCGGGTGATGCCGTCCAACGTGCTCTGGCCGGTGCCGTAGCGGTTATCGAAGAAATGCTTGGTCAATGCATCGTTAACAGCGATGATCGGATATTTCAAGGCCTTCGCCTTTTCCATGCTGCGCAGGCGGATCACGCCTGTAGTAGTCTCCTCTGTGCCCCCGATTACGTTCTTGATCAGTTCCTCTCGTTTGGTATGCAGAACGGTCACCAGGTCGGCTCCATCATCAATGGTCATTTGCGGGGCATGGTTGAGGGCTGTGGTAATGTGCTTATAATAGGTCTTTTCATCTTCACCCTTGATGGCGTTTGTAGGAATTCCGTATTCCACTAGAGCTGCAGCTACCTCATCCTGTGTAGAAAGTGGATTAGAAGCGCAGAAAATTAAATCCGCGCCTCCGGATTGCAAAGTAAGTGCGAGATTGCCGGTCTCAGATGTTATATGCAAACAACCGGCTACTTTTAGACCCTTAAGAGGTTTTTCTTTGGCAAATCTGGATTTTATTTGCCTCAGGACGGGCATTTCGCGCTCCGCCCATTCCATGCGCTGACGACCGCTTTCTGCCAGTTTCAGGTCTTTTATATCATAGGATTTTTTTGAGACCATTGGATTTTGCTCCTTAAAGTAGCTTTACTTTTTCACAATATATTGAAATCAATGAATATCGTATACAATCTATCAATTTTATTATATCAAATAATATAAGCTGAAGTATATGATCTTTATCCCATGATCCTTATCTAAAGTTAAAGCTGCCATTCTACGGAATTATGGACCAAATTTCACCTGATCAATATTGAAAGGTAATAAGGTAGATAGTATAATCATACGCGTATGGAATTGTAAGATACTGATTTGAAAACAGAGGCAAAATGGAATCAGCCAACATATCTTTCCGAACTACAAATGAAGGTATAAGACCGATTGATATTTTACAGCAATTCATTAACGTTTTTTCCAGTAAAGAATGCCTTAATCGTCCGGTCTTAATCAAATATCAAGACAGAAAATATAGACTCATGTGTAGCGAAAAACAATTCATGGCCTTCCGCATAAATGATAATTGCGGTATTGCGCCGGGTATTCCAGGCTGGATTGTTTGCATCGTAGACCAGAACCAAATTATTAGGGACTCTGATATTTCACCCCTTGTTTCCGATGAACCCAGTGTCTATGAGTGGTTGCATTGTATTCAGGAAAATAGTTTAGAAGTATTTCCGGAGGCTTTCCAACAATGAATATTATTGTCAATGGTTCGATGGCCTATGATCGAATCATGGATTTTCCTGGATATTTCGCGGAACATATTATTCCGGAAAAAATCCATATTTTAAATGTTTCTTTTCAGGTGAATGGCGTTAAAGAGAAATTCGGGGGCACTGCCGGTAATATTGCTTATGCTCTTACTCTGATGGGAGAAAACCCAATAGTCTCAGCCACCATCGGTCATGATTACCACCGTTATTTTGAATGGTTGAAACAAAACCGAATTTCCACCCAAAACATAAAAATAATCGAGAACGATCTTACTGCCTGTGCCTATATTACTACCGACCTGGCTAACAATCAGATTACCGGATTTCATCCTGGAGCAATGAACTATCCCACCAATCTGGATTTTAATGTATTTAAGCCTCAAGATACGCTGGTAATCATCTCACCGGGTAATCTCAAGGACATGGTGAACAATTCCCTTTTGTGTAAGGCCAGAGGAATTGATTATATTTTTGATCCTGGGCAGTCATTACCTATGTTGGAGGCCAAAGACCTGATACAAGCTATCGACGGTTGCCTGATCCTCATCTCAAATGATTATGAAATGGATCTGATTATGAGTAAGACTGGAAAAAGTAAAGAATTTTTATTGAAACTGGCCAAAACTATCATCGTTACTCGCGGAGAACTGGGTTCCTCAATATATACGGGAAAAACTGAAACCTCAATTCCGGCAGTTAAACCCAGAAAGGTTATTGACCCCACCGGTGCAGGCGATTCATTCCGTGGCGGCTTAATTAGTGGTCTGGTCAAGGGACTAAGTATGGAGCAGTGTGCAAAAATAGGTAGTACTTGCGCTTCTTTTTGTTTGGAATATTATGGAACCCAAGAATATCATTTCA